>JAJXWN010000071.1 GCA_021781595.1 bacterium
GAGAACCCGGCCGCGCGCGACCTGCGCTAAGATGCCGCGCTCGTTTTCGATCGCCCGTTCGCTCGGATCGCCGGGATTGCGCGGCCCGTCGAACGGCTCTACGCGGCCGCGTAGCAGCAAGTGCGCCCCCAGTGCCGGCGGCGCTCCCGTAGAGAGGACGCGCAACGTCGGCCCGCCTGCGTCGAACTCGCAGAGATAGGATGTCACGCTGCCGCTGTTGCGCACGTCGCCTACGACCGAACACTGCATGCGCTGCGTGCGCGACTCCGTTACGATCGGCAGCGAGCCTTCGTGCATCCACGCGCTGAGCGCGCCCGCAGCTAGGGAGCAGGCCAGCAATGTCAAGAACCGGCCGCGCAGGGCGCGCCGCGTTAGAAAGATCGCCGCACAGAGTCCGCCGGCGCCAAGGAGGAGAAGCGAACGCTGCTCGCTTTCCAGGGGTTGCGCGACGGCGGCGCCAATCACCACCGCCGCCGCAAGCGCGGGCAGCGGCAGGCGTTCCATCGCCGCCCCTCTGCGACGGCGGGCGCTCACGACAAGTCGAAAGGATCGATCGCGTGCGGATTATCGTCACCGGCGGAGCCGGGTTCATCGGGTCACATATCGTGGATGCCTACCTCGCGGCCGGCCACGACGTACTCGCGCTCGATTCGCTCTGGGAGCATGGAGGCGGTAGGCGCCAAAACGTACCTGAGCGGGCGGGTTTCGTGCATATGGATATCCGCGATGCCAATATCACGCGCATCTTCCAGGAGTTCAAGCCGGAGGTCGTCTGCCACCACGCCGCCCAGCATAGCGTCGCCATCGGCTCGCGAGACCCCGTCCTCGACGCGCAAGTCAACGTCCTCGGGCTGCTCAACGTGCTGGAGAATTCGGTCAAGTCGGGCGTTCGGAAGGTTCTGTTCGCCTCTAGCGGAGCGACGTACGGGAATCCGGAGCGGCTTCCGATCGACGAGCGGACCGCGCAGCTGCCGCTATCGCCATACGGCATCACCAAGATGGTTGCCGAACACTACCTGCGGTTCTACCGGAACGAACGCGGTCTCGATTTCACCGCGTTACGGTATGGCAACGTTTACGGGCCGCGCCAAGACCCGAACGGCGAAGCCGGCGTCATCGCCATCTTCGTCGGGAAGTTTCTCGCGAAGCAGGGCGTTCGCATCGATTGGGACGGCGACCAGACACGCGACTATACCTACGTGAAGGACGTCGCTCGCGCGAACCTGCTCGCGCTCGCGAAGGGTTCCGGAACGTGTTACTGCATCGGCACCGGCATGCGTACGAGCGTCAACGATATCTACAAGGCGCTCGCCGGGATCGCCGGATTCGAGGTGCCGATCGCGCATGCCGAGAAGCGGCCCGGCGATTGCCGTGACGCGCAGTTCGATAACGCGCTCGCTCGGCGGGAACTCGCCTGGACGCCGGAGACGCCCTTGCTCGAAGGCCTGCGCGAGACCTACGCCCACTTCGAAAAACGGTTGCCGCCGGAAGGACTCGCCAGTTATGGTTCAGCACACTAGGGGGCCTTCGGGGCGTGCCCCATGCCGGCAAAGATGCCGAGGGTGATGCCTCTTCGGCGGTAGACGACGGCACCGCTGTTGCGATCGCTTTCGGTTCCGTAATCTAGCGCGACGTCGAAACCGAGACGGGGATTCACCCAATGTTTGATCGCCAGATCCACGGTGATCCCTCGATCGGCAAAGCGGCTGGCGATCGTGGGATCGTTAACGACGAAGACCGGCTGAACGCCGCCTTGCACGGTGAGGCTCGTTACGGTACGGCCGGGATCGCCCACCGAAAGATTCGCTAGAACGGCAGAGGCTGCGACCTGGCCTTGAGTCCAGATCGGCAAGTAGCGTACCGTAACCGTTCCGTGGGGGAAATAATACGTCGGCCCTACGCTCAGGTAGCGTTGCGTCAAGCCGCTTGCGTAATGATACGTGCCGCCGCCGGCACCGAACGCTAGGCGCGGGGCGACGGAGAGGTCGCCTTCCAGAAAGGCACCCGTGGAAGGGAAGACGCTCCCGTCGCCGATCTGCACTGCGCCATACAGGAACGCGCGATCCGATAGGCGGTGATAGTCGTCGAGGACGTAGAACTGCCCGTTGTCTACGCGGGGCCCGTTACGGTCGCTGCGCGCGGTGAACGATGCCCCGGGCTTATCGTTGCCGCTCACAGCACGATACGAGATAGTCTTGAACTGCCACGGACCGTACGCCGCCTGTGGTGAGAAGACCAGCGTCGTGGCGCTCACGTCGACCGTCGCGGCGGGCTGATCGTCTGCATAGGCTATCGGCGCCGCGAAGCAGACGCACGCCAGGGCGATTGCAACGGCGAACGGGACTCGTCTCACGGGTGCACCAGCGCAAATGACGTCGAGCGATGCCGGAACCGGCGAGCGGGGGCCGCCTTCGTGCCGGGATCGGGTGGATCGGCGATGTAGAACGCATTCCCATGGCCCACGAGATTGGCGAAGGTCGAGCGCCGCAGCGGTTTTCCATCGTCGCGTAGCGTACCGGCGTCTCTCACGACGCCCAGCACGCCCCCATCGTCAACGTACTTGCGAACGATCGGCTCGAGCTGTGGCGGCACGTAGCGTGCGATGTGGTTTACGAAAAAGAGCGCGACGAAGCGACTAGGTGGGCGCGAACCGGATACGAGCAGGAGCTCGTCGGTAGAGACCCACGTATAAGCAACGTGCTGCTCGAACAGATAGCGGCTCCAGAGCGCTTGCGTCTGGGGATGCGCGGCGGTTTCGTCCGAATCGTAGACGAGCGCGGCGGTTGCCGACGGCGATACCGAGAGCGACCAGAGCTGCCACGTCCGGTGGCCGATGGTGGCCAGAAACGCGATAACGAAGATGGCGAGTATAGTTCGACGATTCATGCGATGGCCCGTCCTAACGGTTCGGTAACGACCCAGCCAAAGATCCGTACGCCGTTGCCGAGTTCGAGATGTTTTCCACAGTAGACGCTCTTGTGTCTGACGGCGTTGCCGATCCGCGTGCCATCTCCTAAGCGAAGATCTCCCTCGCAGAACAGATGCCCGCCGACCGTCACGGAGTCGCCGACCCACGCGTCCGCGCGTGCGATGACGTTGCCCGCGATCGCCGAGCCGCTGCCGATGACGAGCGCGCCATGCGCCTTGACGCTGCCGCGAATGCGGCAGCCGTCTCCGATGCGCAGGTCGCGGCGGGCGATGAGATCGCCGTCGACCTGCGCGCCGTCCGCGACGACCTCCGCATTGGCGCGCGTCTGCCCGGGGAGGCCCGTCGAGGCGCCTGAAAGTGTGACGACCGGCAAACCGAAGGCGCGCCCAAAGCGCACGCCCGCGGACAATTCAAGGCGCTGCGCCGTGGTGGCGGAGCTTCCGAGAACGGAGCCGTGCCCTACGGTGATATCTCCCCGCGCATCGATCCAGCGATCGATCCGGCAATCTTCCCCTAGGCTCATCGGACCGTCGCACAGCAGGGTCCGAGCGGCGACGCCGTTGCCGAGCAGCATCGTGCCGGCAGAATACGCGTCGAGTACGCGCGCGCCGTCGCCGAAGACGATACATTCCTCGGCGAGCAAGACGTTTCGTGCCGTCTGCCCGTCTTTAATCTCGATCCTGGCATCGGCGAAGGCGAATTCTGATCGGCGGGAGAGAAAGCGCGCCAAAAAAGGCATCTGCCCGTGTGTTTCTTGCAGGTACGATCGGATCTTCGCACGCGACGATTCTCCAAAAAAGTGAGGATCGCGCACGTAGCCCTGGTCGACGTTTAGCGCTTTGCAATCGCGCGGCCGTACGATTTCGAGAAAGCCCGGCAAGAGCGGCAACGCGAAGACCGCTGCAAAGACGACGACGACGCTAAGCAACAGCATTGCGATCGCCTGAGGATCGAGTGGTCTTTTCCCAAAGCGGCGAACGCCGCTTGATACCGTCACCCAGCGTGTCGAGCAATCCCGACGTCACCGCCCACGAATTGAACAAGAACAAGTAGAACAGGTACGGCAACAGGTATAGCCGCTGGCGTGCCCCGTCGAGGACCTCGGCAGCGCCGATCTCATAGACCGGGCCGAAGTTCCCAAATGCGCTGTACGCAACCACGAAGAAACCGAGTGCGACCGCCGACCATACCGAGAGCGCGCCCATCAAGAAGAGCAGCATGTTTGCCAGGAAGCCGCTCAGTAAAATCGGGGGGATTGCATAGACCGCAAGCGTGAGGATGCCGTCACAGCGCTGCCGGAACGAGAGTCTTGGGGCGCGCAGCATGTTCGAGATATTGCGGTAGAGAGCGCGGTTATGCCCGCGCGACCACCGCCGAAGTTGGCGGAAGCGCGCCTCCCAGCTGATGGGGACCTCCTCGTAGCACTCCGCCCGGTTGGCGTAGACGACTTTCCAACCGTTCGTAAAGAGCCGTGCCGTGAGATCGGTATCCTCGGCGAGCATCTGCGCATCGAATCCGTGCAGCGAGAGTACGACCGAGCGCCGGAATCCGCCGACCGTTCCCCCGTACTGCGGAAACAGATCGAGATTGTAGCGCGCCTGCTGGTCGACCTGATACCCGCCGGACCGCTCTAGCGACAAGAGCCGCGTCAAGAGGTTTCGCGACGTATTCTGCGGCACGACGCGCCCCATGACGGCACCGACCTCGGGATCGACGAACGCCATCGCGAGCTCTCGCAGGATGCCGCGTCCCGGCGTATAGTCGGCGTCGAAGACCATCACGATTTCATTCGAGGCCTCTTGCAGCGCGAGGTTGAGCGCGTTCGGCTTGCCGCGTAGGCCCGTCGCAACGTAGAGCGGTTTTACGAACGCATAGCGCTCGCCGTACTCGCGCAAGATCGCGGCCGTTCCGTCGCCGGAGTGGTCGTCGACCGGGATGATCTCCAAGAGGCCATGCGGATAGTCTCCCCGCACGATGGCATCGAGCACGTTGCGCGCCACGGCCTCCTCGTCGTGCATCGGAACGATGACGGTCACCGGCGGCAAGTCGTTGTCGTAAAGGTCCTGGAAGTACGGCCGCTGGCGCATCATCATGCGATCGAGCGTAAAGTACCAGTGCCGCACCGCATAGAGCGTCATGATGACGATGACGAAAAGCACCCAGAGGTGCAGTATCGTTACAACCATTCCCAGGCTCCCACGCTTGTCTGCATGCGGCGCGATAGATACGCAAGTGCGATGGCGAAGATGCCGATGATCGGGATGATGTCCAGCAGCGGACCGTACAGGAGGAAGAGGTCCGACATCAAGATCGGTCCCGTGTGCGTGAGCAGAGCGGCGAAGGCTGCGTAACGCACGCCTTCGAGCAGAAAATCGTAGCCCACGCAGACGACGATGACTGCCGCGGTCTCCCATGCCCGAAACGGGAACAGCGCCACCATCGCTCCCACGAAGGCCGGGATGACGAACCAGGTGACGATCATCGTCCGAAGCATCAGGACCGAGAAGCCGCGCGCGCTGTAGCCGAGATGTCCGGCGAAGAGGAGGTAGGTCGCCTCCGAGCAGACGATCAAAAGATTAAAGTTGACGAAATAGCGTAGCGGTGCCGGAGGCGATTTGAGCACCGTAAAGACGACGATGCCGGCAAGGCACGCCAGAATCCAGAGCACGAGTTCGAGATAGCGATGGACCGGCATCGTGAACGTGAGCGCCGTCAGCGCCTTCCCGAGGAAGGCGGTCGATTCCAAACCGACGGGGAAACCCATGCGTTGCAATACCGATGCGTCGGCCCGCGTGAGCGTTCGCGCAAGCGGGGCGAAGTAAAGGGCGAGAGCCAGCTCGACCAGCACCGTGCAGGCAAGCGCGGCAAACGCGCCAGTCGCCGTCGAAGGCAGCGTGCGATAGGAGCGGTGCGGAAGGATCGCTCGACGCGCAGCCGCCTCGTCGCGCGATGGGCTCGTACCGGCTGGTGCCTGAGCTGCGGTCATCGATGTTTTCCCATTGTTCCGTGAGCCGCTCGCCAGTTGCGGCAGCAGCGGGTATCTCTAAGCGTACCTCGCGAGCGTTAGCGGGTCTTGGGCCTTTGGTTGGGGGCGCCGTAGCAAAAGCTGCACTGCGCGAGTGAGATATTTCCGCGAACGGATGGGCTTTATGGGAGGCGCTGCTAGGAGACTGTCTCCTAGACCTGCGATGCGTGCCGGCTCGCCGCGTCGGCCAGATAGCGGCTATCGGTGTGCGTTCCTACGCTCAGCACGTGGAGAAGACCCGCGACGATCTCCTCGGACGTGGCGAACTTGGTGAAGAGCGCGTTAGCGCCGGCGAGGTGGCACGCTCGAGCCCACGCCGCACTTGTCTGCGAAGCGTAGACGCAGATGATGCTCTCAGGACTGCGGCTACGGACGTTCCGGATCGTGTCCGGCACGTCGTCAACGATGAAGTCGGTATCGATGAATACGACGTCGGGCAGCGCCCGGCCGAGATAATCGAACTCGATGTCGGCCGAGAGATAGGAGACGTGGAGGCCGCCCGTTTCGAGCGTGCGCGCCAAATACGGCGCAAAAAAGGCCTGGCGTTCAATGACGTAGGTGCTCGCTCGACGTGTTGCCATACCGATGTACGAGAGCGTACCCCGATAGGGAGGGCCGCACAAGTGTGAATGTGGGCCCCCACGGCAGGAGAAAAGGCATAGCCGTTCCGGGTTACACCAACCCGTTGTGGATCGCGTAGACCGCGACTTGGGTCCGCGCCGCCAGGTGGAGTTTGGAGAAGATGTTCGAGATATGATTCTTGATCGTCTTGTCGGAGATCATGAGGCGTTCGCCGATCTCTTTGTTCGAGAGTCCCTGTGCGATGAGGCGTACGACGTCCAATTCGCGGGCGGAGAGGTCTTCCCGGTTGTGCCCCCGTTTTAGCGCGTGGCGGCGCAAGAGCATCCCAGAGAGGCGCTGGTCCGCATAAAATCCTCCGCGTGCCATGGCCTTTACGGAGGCCAAGAACTCGCTCGGGGTAATGTCCTTTACCAAATAGCCGTCGGCCCCGGCGCTGAGCGCTCGCAGCATGAGTTCGCTGCTGAGATGCGCTGAAAGCATGCAGACGCGAGCGGCAGGCACGCATTCTCGGACGGCCGTGAAAGATTCGCGCATCTCTCCCAGCCCGTGATCGATGTCGAGTATGACCAAGTCGGGTTTCGAATCGCGGAGGGCGTGCGCGTCGAGTTCGGGGGCGTCGCCTGCCGCTGCAAATGCCGCGTCCTGATCGAAAAGCTGACAGATCGCTTTTGCCAGCAGTACCTGGCGCTCGACGACGAACACCCGGATCGGTGCCTGCGCC
Source organism: bacterium (assembly GCA_021781595.1). GTDB lineage: Bacteria > Vulcanimicrobiota > Vulcanimicrobiia > Vulcanimicrobiales > Vulcanimicrobiaceae > JAJYFL01. The sequence goes on from JAJXWN010000071.1 coordinate 7,258, forward strand.
GGCGGTGCGATTTCAGCTGGTGAGTATGCCATGGTCCTAGTCCCTTCGTCCGAGTTGAGATCACCGATGGGCCGTAGTTCCCAGAGAGCGTTGGCTTATCGCTTGCAATGAGCCGGGAATAGAGATAGTCTTCGATCAGACGCCATACTCAAGACGCCATGTGCAAGAATAATAGGAGCTGTAGTTATTTTTGAATAACACTATAGTCGGACGGGAAGAGGCTCTTGCGCAACCTCATTTTGGTGTGGTTTCAGGATAATGGGCCGTAATGGCTAACGATTTCGCCGTTTGACTCATAGTCTATGTAGAGTAGGCCAATGGAACTAAAACGCGGGAACAACGCGCCGATGCGATCGAAGCTCGAGTCGAATTGGCGCTCTCAGATTGCGTCGGCGTTGGCAGTACTCGCGCCGGACCACTGGATTGTCGGAACGTTCGACGCCCGGTCGCGACTCACGGGTGCGCTGGTCTCCGACGCAGCGGTAACGCGGCGCTCGGCATACGATATGCTCTTCGCTTCGGCCGAGAGCGCGGATGCGGAGATCGCCTCGGCCACCGTCGCGGCAGATGACGGCGGCGCTATGCGGGTGCTGGTGCTCTACGATCGCGCTGGGAGCAGGCTGGCTCCGCCGGGGGCAGCCGGTCTCCTCGCTGCCGTCGCCGAAAGATTGCTAGCGGACGCGGCCGTGCCGTTTTCGGATGTCTCGGAATCCGACGCGATCGCTCTGCGGCACTGGCCGTATATCGCCGTCTGCGAGTTGGACGCTCGTCTTACCATATGCGCCAGTTGGTTTCCGCACAAGACGGCCGCTGTCGATCTCGTCGAACTCGTGAAACCCGCTGCTGACGGGTGCCTGCCCGGCTACGTCCTGGACTCCGTGCGTTCCATCGTCAAAGACTGGGACTGGGGCGACCCGAGAGACTGCCGCGAGCGCGTCGCAGCCCCGGTGCCGGAGATCCTCATGCGAGTCGTTCCGGCGGCAGCCGAGGGCGGCACGAGGGCCCTCGTGCTCTTTGAGGCGTTGCAGACGCGGCACGTTCTGCGAAAGGCGCGCCACTATTACGGAATCTCTCAGCGCGAAGAGCAAGTGGTCGGTTTCCTCCTCGAGGGATATACGATCGGCGCGATTGCGAGGACGTTGGTCCTAGCGGAATCGACGGTGCAAGATCACGTCAAGCACGTCATCGCTAAGACGGGCTCGAACAACCGCGTGCAGATGGCCGCGCGAGTCCTCGGATGGATGTCGGGCACGAGAGCGGGCGATACGCTCAAATATTAGGCCCAGGACCTTTTTCCCGGGCATCGCGTGAGCAACTGCTCTAGCCGCAAAGTTGGCATACTGTGTATGCTGAGCACCCTGCAGAAGGGACTCTCAGCATGCCCGTTTCACACTTCACGCCCTCGACTTCGACCCCGCTGAAAATGGCGATCGCGAATGCGTTCGCGGTCGCCATGCTTGTGGCGCTCTCCGGCGTACCGGCGACGGCACTGGCGGACGGACCCAAACAAACCAACTCCGCGGGTCCCGACCAGGCGGTGATTGCGGGCCAGAGTTTCGACGGCGTTGCGGGTGCGATACGGCTGAACCAAACCGCCGGAAACGGTAACGCGCAAGCAAACGTGATCGTCATCACCAACGGTGCCGGCGTAAAGGTCCGTCTGATACAGCAGACGGACGCAACCGGGACCGTGGACGGCCGCGCGTCGATTCTGGATCAAAGCTTCTCGGGTGCCGTCGGGGCCATTCAGGTCAATCAGAGCGCCGGCAACGGGAACGCCCAAGGCAACCTCATCCTCCTGGAGCTGGGCAGCGGCACGTCCGAACTCAATGACGGCACGCTGCGTTCGATGGTCTCCGAGCAACACACCGGCGGGTACGCCGGACCGCACGGCACCAACGTCGTCGGCGCATCGCCGGGGGCGTTCGCGAAGGCGAGCGGCATCGTTCAGGTCGATCAGGTCGCCGGTACCGGAAACAGCACTGCCAACAGCTTCCATCTGCAGATCCAACTTGGGACCGGCGATCCGTAAGGCCGGCCCAGTACTCGCAAAGGAGAACCTCGTGAAACATACCATCAAGACCGGCCTTGCATCCACGGCGCTTCTGGCGCTCGTCGCTGCGATGTCGGCCCCCGCTTTTGCCGACGTGCTCCCGAATCCGGTGACGTCGGTCCAAGCGAACGTCCAGATTTCGCACAACCAGACCGTGCACGACGG
>JAJXWN010000072.1 GCA_021781595.1 bacterium
GGTGGCGCGCGCGCTATGGAAAACTTCGGCAATCGTGGTCGCGACGCTCTCGATGAAGCGCTGCCGCGATTCATCGAAATAGTTTGCGCGCGGGCTACCGACCACGATCATTCCGATCGGTTCGCTTTCGGTGCCGATCGGAATGCAGGCAACGGACTGGATTCCCTTTGCCATTCGCGCACGCGCATCGAGGAGCGGGGCATCCTCTGAAAGATCCTCGACGACGATCGCTTCGGCGCGCCGAATCTGCGCCGAGCCGGCAAAATCGAGCGTCTCGCCGTCGGAGATCGGAGCGGCGACCGCTTCGCCGAGTTCGCCGACGCGTTCGTAGCGGTCGAGCGAGGGGCGATAGCGATACATTTCTGCAGCGTGAGCGTCGAGGTAGGTGCAGAGCAACTCCAACGCATCCTCGCTCACACGCGCGAGCGAGGCTTGCGAGAGTGCGAGGCGGCCGAATTCGATGAGCGCAGCCTGCTGGTTGCTCCGCTCGGCCATGACGCGCTCGGCCTCGACCCGCTCGGTGACGTCGCGAAAATAGACCGAGATCCCGTCGGGCGCGGGGAATGCCTTGACGTCGAACCACAGATACGAGGTCAGCGAATACGCGACGAAGGAGGTCGGAGCGCCGGTATCGAGTGCCTTTTGATACTGCTCTTCGAAAATCGAGTTCGCGAAGGTCGGGAAGAGATCGCGTACCAGCACCCCAACCACATCGCGCCCGACCGCCCCCAAAAGGCGTTTCGCCTCACCGTTCATGAAGCGAACGCGCATCTCGCGGTCAAGCACAAAGAAACCATCGGTGATGCGTTCGAGAACCTCACCGAGATCGACGGGTAGCGTGTGACTTTTGGCGGCTCCCATCCTATGCCCGCGCTTCCGTTTCAAGCGCGGCCCTCCCTCCGGAGGTGTTAATCTTTTTTTGAACCGCTAAGGAGTAATCTTCGAAAAAACGCTTCGTCGATGCGTGCCTCAGCGATGTTCTGTATCGGGTTTGTAAAGACGATCCGCTTCGGGCTGAAAGCGAAGCGCCAGGGAGTTGATGCAGTAGCGCGTTCCCTCTTCGCCGGGTCCATCGTCGAACACGTGCCCGAGATGCGAATCGCAGCGCGCGCAGCGAACCTCGGTGCGCATCATTCCGTGACTACGATCCTCCAGCAAGCGGACGCACGCCAACTCCTCCGGGCGGGTAAAACTCGGCCACCCGCAATGCGATTCGAATTTCGCGTCGGCGGTGAAGAGCGCGGCACCGCAGCCGCCGCAGAGGTAGCGTCCATCGGCATCGACGGCGAGCAGCGAGCCGCTAAACGGGCGCTCCGTGCCGGCCTCACGCAGGACGTGGTAGCGCTCGGGACCGAGAAGGGCACGCCATTCGGCGTCGCTACGGTGAATTTCCGGTGATGGCGATTCGTGCATACGTCTACGAAGAACGTTGCGGCGCGCTCGGCGGATGCAGATGATCCGCGCAACTGCGCGCGAAGCTGGAGCCGTTGATGGGGATTGAATTCGGCCCATTAGTAATACCGTAAACAACACAAGACGACGGAATCCCTTATTTTACAAGGGTTTCCGTCTCTTTATGTTGTCGTGAGTAGTTACAAGTTAAACAGGGTTGGTGGGCCAAATGTGGGCCAATTTTTGGCGAGCGCGCTAACCCGTTGGCGATCCTCAACGGCATGAAGACGGGGGGGGGGAATCTCCGCCTCTTGTCTCCACCTTTTCCCTCCGCCTTTGGTCTCCAACCGTCCGGCGCGGGCGCCGGGGTCGCTCCGCTCTGCTCTGCTCACGAAACGCCGCTCTGCTCACTGCTCAGTATATAAGAGCGTGAGCGAAGCGGTGAGCAGAGCGTGGGCGCAACGATGGCACCGGATCGGTTAGGTCTTCCTCGGAAGCACCGTAAAAGAACGCCCTCTCGTGATGCCAAGCCAGAGACAGGTTCCGTCCGTGAACCCCAGGCGCAATTCTTCCCCGCAGTACGAATCGCTGGTGAAGGCTTTGGAGACACTGCACGTCGCGATCGTTTTCCCGCCGGATTTGACGAGGACTTCTTTGGCAGTGATCTCCTCCAGCAGGCGTTCTTCGTCACCCACGCTTTTCGAGCACCTCCTCGATCGTAAGACGTTCGCGGCTGTTGGGTTGTCTGAGCAGACCTTGCGTGAGGGCTTCTTGTTCGCGAGGATCGAGTTTCGCGAAGTTCACCTTCTTGATGCGTTCAACGAGCTCTGCGTCAACGTCGCTCGCCTGTGGCGAGCGCTCGAAATCGCGGATCATCTGGTCGATAGGGTCGAGCAGCATTATTCGCCTCCTTTGAGCAGTGCGCGCACGTCGCGCTCCGAGCCTGAATTAATGAGCGCTAGCTGTCGATAGCCGTCCGCGATGGTTGCGAGGTCGGCCCTGAGCCTTTCGGGTACGCCTGAGGTCGCGAAACGCGAGATTCCCGACTCGATCTCAGCCATGCGCCGACGTTGGTGCGCGACTTCGGCAATGAGGAGGTTGATTTCGTTGATGACGCCTTGCTGGGCGGCCGGCCCGTCTTTTGGGATCGGGTTCATTTTGCTTTCACCTCCTTCAGTCTGCGTGCGCCGGCGGTCGCAAAGCCCTCGACGATCGCATCGACGACAGCAGGTGCGAATTCGTCTTGGTGACGTTCCAGTTTTTCGCGCAGGTCTTTTGCTATGGCGCGGATCTCATTCTCTACGCCCAGCAGTAGATCGGCCTGGCTCTCTGCGTTGCCGAGACGTTCTCGAACCGCAAGAACCTCGGCTCTTAGCTCTGCGACCGCGCCCTTGAGGTTGTCGATGGTTTCATGGGTAACGTGCGTTGGTGTTTCAAACGGCATTTTTGGCTCTCCTTATGACGCCAAAGCGTCGCGATAGGTGGGAAGGAAACGATAAAGGGCCGCATCGAGTGGCGTCGCATTGGGCGGTATCTCACCGGCCAAACCAATTCAGTAGCGGAGCTTCTTGCTGTTGCGCTGCCTCTCGGCGAGCGATGGTCGCACCGAGCATCGTGAGCGCGAGAACGAACGCATCGACTTGGTCATCGTGGCGCGCGTGCGGAAAGCCCGCCACCTCGTCGATGAAGGCGTCGAGCCAGGCCGCTCGTTCGGGTAGGAGCACGCGCCGCGATTCGCACCAAGGCGAGATCGCCTCGGCGCGAGCAACCTTGCTGCCTTTGGGCGGTATTGCGATAATCGGTAGCGACGATTGCGCCCGTAGAGCCTGAATAACCGGCGTACCACTGGACGCATCTTCGATGAAGATGAGGCTCGGGGCGTGGCGGTGCGCGTTGTCTTTCACCATTGAAACAAGATCGCCGAATTGTACGCGGCGACGATCGATGTCAACGACGTAGGCGTCGGCACCGTCAAACGAAAGGGTCACAATAACCGAGAAGTCGTTGCCCGTGCCCGTTTTGGCCGCGCAGTCGATCGCTTGGATGATTAGGGTATCGCGCGTGATCTCTTGCACCTGTCCAATCCCTTGAACGCGAACCGGCTTCGTTCTCGTCGGCACGGTCGAATAACGGCGATCGAACCAATCTAGGTTGAAAAGCGCTCCTTTCGCGGGCGCGGGGCGTTGCTGGTAGAGCGCAGAAAATGATCGCGAGCTAATCTCGCCGCGTTCGGGGCTCGGCAATTCATCGACCGGGAAACGCTCGGGCCACAAGGCTCCGCCGGGCGCGCGGCCGAGCGGATCGCCCTCTCCTGCGATTGCGGGCAATGACAACACCTCCCACCCCGGCGTCGCAAGCAGTCGGCCGATGAGATCGTCTTCGTGCCAGCGCGTGCCGATCACCATTTGGGCGCCGCCGGGATGCAGGCGCGTGCGAGCGACGTCCTGATACCAATTCCAAGTCGATTCGCGGATTAACCCCGAGTCGGCAGATTCGCGGTCGCGTACCGCGTCATCGACGATGAGGAGGTCGGCACCAAACCCAGTGAGAGCCGACCCAACGCCTGCGGCAACGACGCCACCGCCCTCGTCGGTTTGCCAGCGATGAACCGCCCGCGAATCTTCGCGCAAGTTCACGGCGAATGGGTATTCTTTTGCGGACACGACGTCGCGAACGCGGCGAGAGTTTGCTTCCGCAAGATCGCTGCCGTAGGCCGCCAAGACGATCGCTCGCTTCGGATTGCGCCCGAGAGCCCAGGCCGGGAAAAGCTGTGAACACGTCCGGCTTTTCCCGTGTCGCGGCGGCATCGTCACAATGAGTTTCTTCGTCTCACCGCGTTCGACGCGCTCGAGCATTTCGGCGAGCACGCGGAGGTGGAGGGCTTGCTGAAACTCACTATCCATAAAGGTCGCGAAGTCGAGGAATCGTCGCCTGGCGATCTCGCTGCGAAGCTGCGGCGCAAGCGCTTGCAGATTAACCATTCGTCTCTTTCGAGAGCGCCAAGAGCGCAGCGCGCAATTCTGGCTCCGGCATCTCGCCGATGATTTTCAACGCTTTCGCGCTCGCGTCGATATTCACGACGAGCGATTCTTCGCGAAACAGCCCGTGCGCCCGACCGATCTGCGTTAGCAAGTCGGTCGCCTGTTTCGCAGCCTGGAGGGCCAAACGATCGTCGTGGAGTTCTTTCGCGTGTGACGCGACGCCAAGCACCTCGCCAAGCAGGCGTTTCGAGCATTCGAGGACGTCGGCCGCTCCATCGATTGTGACCGTTGCAGGCTTGAACCCGCGACGCTCGGCGGCAACGATACGGGCGGCTCGCTTGCGTTTCGCCCGTATCTCGCGAGCATCGCAATGCGACCGTGCGTGATTGGAGATGCTGGTTCGGCCCAGGCCGAATTGGGCAGCGATCTTGCGCTCCGGGGTGCACCTAATGAGCTCGTCTTCGATCTGCTTGCGCTGCGGATGCCCGCAGACGCGGCACGGCGGCGGCATTTACTTCGCCTCCTGCTTCATGGGACGATTCCAGCGCGTTTGCGCCCCCGGATCGCCGTCAGTTCTGCTCCAGGACGGCGCAACGAATCCAAACAATTTTTGCATCGTTACCGACCATGGCTCGATTCGACAACACGCGAAGTCGGGCTCGTGCTCGACATTGAGGACAGCAACCTCTCCGCGCGACCGCCAATGCTCGGCTAACCGCCTGCGTATCGCAACGCGATATTTTTCGCTCTTCTGTAGAAGATCGTGGTCAATCCGCATCGATCGTCTCCGATATGATTTGGTGAGCCGCCCATGCGACACCGCACCGGCGACAGTCGTCGCCAGGCTGGCCGATGTGGAAGTCGCACCGCGCAGCAGGCTGTGCCAACGACTGTGGCGCGAGTTGCCAGGTGCCGACAGCCACACCGCGCTCGGCGAGGCCCGCGACGCGCTCTTTGCATACGCCGATCGCCGTCGCGACACGACGCAGCGTCGCCGCCCAGCCGATAGTCGCCCTGCGTGCGGCAGCGTAAACCTCCGTCGAGAGATGGGCCTCACCATCGGCAAGGAAGGAGCGTAGCCAGTCTTCGGCTGCGCTGCGTTCATCGGGATCGCACGGCGAGCGCATCGCCAGATCGTCGGCAGTAACGTCGTCGACGACACCCTCTAAGACAGCGCGCGTAACGACCGTTTCGTTGCCGTCGTCATCGACGGTCGCGACCTCCTCGATTCGGTAGGCGAGCGTCGCGGGAAAACACGCGAGATTCATTTTGCTCGGCGATAAACAAAACTTGTCTTTTTCGTGCGGGTGCTGGCCGAACGAGAGCACCGAGCGCGCGACGTTTGCGAGCTCCGCCGAGCCAAGCGCTCGGCTCGACGCCGCGCCGTGCGCCTTCGCCCAATGCCGAATCGCGAAAAACGCGACTCCCGTTCGCTCGATCATCTTCAATAGCGGGCGCATCGCCCGGCGCACCTGCTGCGACATTCTGCCCTCGCCTTCAAGCGCGAGGTGCGAAAAAAGCGCATCGACAAAAACCACCGTCGCGCCGGTTCGAACGATCGCTTCCTCAAGCGCCTCGACCCCCGCGGGTATCTCGAATGGCGCAAGATCGCCGCCGAGACGTACACCATCGACAAAATACACGCGCGAGAGGTCGCCGCCCGCGAGGTCGAGTTTGGCTTTCAGCAACCCGAGCGCATCCTCTTCGGCAATGATGAGAGCGACGGCCGCGCCTGAATCAAGTGAAGCGTCGTCGAAAAAACCCTCCCCGCGCGTTGCTGCGGCGATCGCGCCGAGCATCAGCGTCGTTTTGCCGACGCCACCAGGCCCATCGAGCAACGTTAGACCGCCATAAGGAATGCGATCGCGCGCAAACCACTCGACGCGCTCGAATCGAACATCCGATGCTCTCGTCAGCGCGCAGCGCTCACTTATATCGGTGGGATGCGGCGTGAAACGCGGCTCTTGCGCCGCACTCGTGACGCCACCCATCCGCGCAAACTCGTCATATGTGGCTGCCTCGAGGCTACTCACGATGCCCGCAGGTGCGCGCTGCGATAAGTCGTTAGCGCCAGGCGACGCACGCGAGCGCCGAGCCCCCAGGTCGCTGGCATCAAGCCCTGGCGCAGTGCGCCGCTCAACAGCGCAGGCGTCAAGCCGACTGCCTCGGCGACAGCGCGAACAGCAGCTCGGGCGCAACGGCGGAACGTCGGATCGCCCATCAGGGCGTCGCACTCATCGGCGATGAGACGGTTTTCTGCGTCCTTTTTTCGTTGCGCGAATGCGCGCGATCGCTCCATATCTAGCGTCATTGGGTTTCACCTGCGACTAAGCGCTCGAGCGCGAGGCGCGAGAAACGGATGAACCGCGTCCCGCCGCGATAGGCGGGGAGCTTGCCCGCCCTCACGAGCCGTCGCACCGTCTCAGGGTGGCACCCGAGCAGTTGCGCGGCCCCTCGGACGTCCAGCACGGCGTCTCTCGCGGATATGGTCTTGGTCTTCATGATGATGCTCCTCCTCACGGGAGTATCGCATACCGAATGATGCTCCTCCTCACGGGAGTATCGCATACCGATCTTGGTAATAACAACTGTAGTCAATTACCACGCGAGGGGGTGAATAGCGTTAACCACTTGTCAAGGCAGTGTCGTTCAATGTGGCACCCAATGATTGGCGTCGAGATTGATGCTGGTAATGTTGCCGAGAGTGTGTTATATATAGCAATATGAGGACGAAACAGGGTCTCCCAGCTGATCAAAGGAAGCGCTGGGGAGCGCAGGTGCGCGACTTGCTCAAACTCGCAAGGAAAACGCAAGCGAAGATCGCCGACGAGGTTGGGCTACCGTATCCTTATTTCTCGATCATCCTCGACGGACAGCGAAAGCAGCCGTTTTCGCGTCTTCGTGCTATTAACGCCGCAGTAGCGAAAGAGATCAGCGAGCCAGGGGTGCTCCCATATCTCAACGCGCTCGTGGCGCCCTCCGAGGACGAGGTGATGGAAGGCTTCGAAGATGTTCTCACCCTCCTCAAGGCGCGACTGAAGGCCGGACACCGCCAGGCGCTGCTCGATGGGCTCCTAGCGCTGCCCGACGTCAAACAACACGCTGCCTTGGCCGCCTTCAACAAGCTGCGGCGTCGGCGGCTCGCTCGGCATATCACCGGCGAAAAGCTGGAAACAACGTACACTGAAGAGGTTCTCGATCTTCTTGCTTCCTATGGGGTCGATCTCCAGGCGTTTCGCCGGACGGACGAGGAAATGAGGGCCTTTGAGGCCGAGGATCGCTTTCGGTTAGCTCTTCAGAATGGGCTCGGCGAGACTGGAGCCCCGGTCGCTTTGCGGAATGAGATCGAGCGCTCGATTATGGAAGCTTTTTACCAGGTCGTGATTTCAACGCTTAAGGCATCGCGATAGTGCTCTGCTCACGCTCTGCTTACGCTGTTATATATTGAGCAGTGAGCAGAGCGGCGCTTCGTGAGCAGAGCGGAGCACCCGACAATGAAAGAGAGGCTCTAGAATGAGAGGGTATTTACGCGGACGCGACCGACGTCGCAACCCCACCGGTGCCAAGAAGTCGTGGCAAATGGTCGTCGAGAACGGCACGGAGGTCGTCGATGGGCTGCGCTCTCGCAAGCAGGTCTATCGCGCGTTCTTCGGCACGCGCAGGGAAGCGGAGAACGCATTGCGAGCCTTCGTTGCGGAGGTCGAGAGCGGAGGGTACGTTCGCGACCCGAAGCTGCGCCTCCAGGAATATCTCGAACGCTGGCTCGATCGTAAGAAGCAATCCTGCGCGAACTCCGCCTGGATCGCGTATGCTTCGCACGTTCATTACCACATTAACCCGGTCATCGGGGCTGTGCCGTTGGCCGCGATAAAACGCGAGCACGTTCGCGTGGCGATCGATGCCTGGTCGCAGCCAAACTCAGCAGGCCGACGGCTATCGCCCAAAACTATCCATCATATCTTCGGGACGCTTCGCAGCGCCCTACGGGACGCACAAGAGGACGGGATGCTCGCGACGCTACCGTTCACGCGCCGCATGGCTCCGGCCAAAGGCCGGGCCGAGATCGTTGCGCTCGATGAAAAGCAGCTCTTAGCCCTTCTCGCCTTCGTTGATAAGACGCCCTACGGGCCGCCGACGAGGCTCGCGGCGTTCACGGGGCTACGCCAGGGCGAGCTCCTAGCGCTGCGTTGGGAGGCGATCGATCTCGAAGGCCGCGTCTTGCGCGTTCTTGCGTCGCTAGAGAGCGTCCGGGAGGGCGAGGAGACGATCGTGCGTTCGAAGACCCCGAAGACGCCAAAATCGAGGCGAGAGGTGCCTTTATCGCGCATGGCGGTTGAGGTGCTGCGCCGCCAACGCGCAACCCTGGCCGAGCGCCGCCTCGCGCTCGGCGGGGCATACGGCGACGAAGGGCTCGTCTTCCCGAACCCGGCAACGGGGCTAGCCTGGGCACCGAAGATATTCTCGGTAGGCTTCGGCCGGCTTATCGGTCGGTCGAAGCTTCCGAAGGTAACCTTCCACGGTTTGCGGCACGGCTTCGCGTCGATCCAAATTAAGGCGGGGACACCGCTTACGGTCGTATCGAGCCTCCTCGGCCATTCCTCGGTCGGGATCACCGCCGACGTCTATAGCCATATCTTCTCTGGGATGAAGGCCGAGGCGGCCGACCGGCTTGATTCGATCCTTGAGAAAGCGCAATCCGGGGCGTAAAAAACAGGCTCCGTGGGCCAAATGTGGGCCAATCGGAGAAACAATAAGCGAAAAAGCCCGTGGTTATGGGCTTTAGCTGGAGCCGTTGATGGGGATTGAACCCATGACCTCGTCCTTACCAAGGACGTGCTCTACCACTGAGCTACAACGGCATCGCTTCGTTGGAGCGGGCGGCGGGAATCGAACCCGCGCTGTCTGCTTGGAAGGCAGAAGCACTACCACTATGCAACGCCCGCGTGGTGGGCAGGGCTGGATTCGAACCAGCGTAGCGCTTTCGCGCGCCGAATTT
>JAJXWN010000073.1 GCA_021781595.1 bacterium
GAACGAGCACCGCGCGCTACGACAAGCCAAGACGTGGGGGTTCGAAGAGTTCCGCATCATGCCCGAACCAAAGAAGATGCTCGCGTTCTTTCGGAAGTCGATCGGCTAATCTGCGGTACCGTCACTCATCCGGAACGTGAACGCGTCGCGATAGATGCCGGCTCGCGCATGGCCGCCGACCATCTTTGGCGTGTAACGCGCCTTCATGGCCGCCGTGCAGACCGCGACGTCGAGGACTTCGTATCCCGAGGACTCCGTGATGATGCATTTGGTGGGCTTACCGTGCTTGTCTATGCGCACCTCGAAGGCCGCGGTGCCGTGCGCGCCCTCGTCGTATGCGATCAGCGGAGGCTGCGGCGTGATCGCAGTGTCGCCGCCGATGGGCGCGGCTGCGCGCGTCGGATACGCCGGAACGATCTGGAGCGATTCCGCACTGTTGGCACGCGCTTGCGGTGCCGTCTCGCTGAGCGACGTGGTCGTGGTCTGGGCAACCGTGGTCCACTCGCCGCGGCGCCAGATCGGCAACTCTGAAGCCGCGCTCGTCGCTGCGGGATCGGGGTGGACGGTAACCCGTGCGATCTGCCGCCCTGAGCGCGCGATCTGGAGTGCGACGCTCTCGGCGCGCCCCGAGGCGGCGGGTGCCTGCGAGAGACGCACGACATTATGAACGACTAGCAGATGCCGCTGCGGTAGCGCCGCCTGTGGCGGCGGCGCGCTGCGGCGTTCGAGGACGATCCGGGTCGCGCCCGCGTCGATGACGACGGGAGCGGCCAGCACCGGGTTGAAGCGCGCGAAGCCCGCGGCGATGGCCGCGTGGAGCGCGAGCGAAAGCAGCACGGCGGCTCCCAGCGAGACGAACGCGAGTCGCCGGAGCCGCCCGCGCCGGTGCGCCGGTAACGCGCCGATCTCCGGCTCCCACAGCTCGCCGTCCCGAGCCTCGGCTACCAGGCACGCGGCTCGCCCGATCTCGAGCTCGCCGCCGAAGGCCTTCAAACACGCGGCGCACCGGGAGAGGTGTTCGCGATACTCCATCCGCTGCGAATCCGTCGCTTCGCCCAAAGCTATTGCGCCGGCAATCTCCGCCGCGCGCCGATGGGTGCCGGCGCTCACGGCCGCTCCGCCATGACGCCGCGCAGCGTGCGCACGGCTCGGCAGACGCGTTGCCGCACGGCCTGCGCGCTCGATCCCAGCATCGCCGCCGCCTCGGTCGACGAATACCCCGCGTAGAGCGTCAGCAGAACGGCCGCCGCCTGGTCGCCGGGTAATCGTCCCATCGCCACTTGAAGGTCGATCGAAGCCGCGCTGCGCTCGTCGATGCGCAGCCCCCGCATCTCGACGTCGCGATCCAGTCCCGTCCATCGCAGCACGTTTTTTCTCCTCAGATGTGAGATCGCGGCGTTGGTCGCGGAGCGGTACAGCCACCCCGCCGTCAGCGGGCGCTCGGGCTCACGCTGCAGCGTTCTGTAGGCGGCGAGAAATACGTCTTGCACGATGTCGAGCGCGATATCCGGGTCCCCGATCATGCGGCGGACGTAGCGTGCGAGTTTCGTCTGGTTCTCCCGCACCAGCGACTCTACGCGTCCCTGAGCCTGGGACGCCCCGGTGGCGACGAGGTAGACCTGCTCCACGTTGAGGCCCCCTTTCTAACCTAACGCCAGGATACGCCCTCCTGTGACGTTTGTCGCCGGGGGCCTCGCAGCCGGATAGCGCTTCGGCGCGTTCCGCACGTACCCCGGCGCGGGTCCGCCGCACAGCAGGTTGCGGAGAAACCTGCTAGGAGTTCGGTTCGAACACTTTATCCGGTATGTATACGTTGAGATCGAAATTGCTGTAGGTCGACCGCATCTGCGCCGAGTATTGTGGCGTTTCCACCGAGCCCGACTGCCCGGTGACGAGCAGATTCCCGTCGATTTTGGAGTACGTCTGGTGCAGTTCGGCATAGCCGCCGTCGTTATAGATCCAGCGCATAAATGCAATCGTCGCCGTCGCGTCGTTTACGGTGACGTCGATACGGCCGATGCGGCCGTGCTTGCGCGGTACGAGCCGGAGTCTCGTGTACGTGCCGTCGTTTCCGAGCGTCGATACGCGGTAGACGCCGTCCCAGCGCGACGGGCTTTCGATCTCTGGATAGACCTTGCCGAACTGCGCGGCGATCGCCGGCAAGCCGCTCGTAAAGATCACTTTGTTCTTATCCGGTTCCTTGTGATAGTACGTACCGTCTAAGCTCGGGCTCAGCGAAACGAAGGCGTGCAGTTGTACGTCGGCATGTATGGAGGCGGTATAGCTGTGTAGATGCGGGTTCAAATCCGCCATTCGCTGCAGAAGCGTCTGCGGCGCCGCTAAAGCAGGCTGCAGGCAGGCAAGCACGGCGATCATCGGCGCAAGAAGGAGCGCACGTTTGGCGCGTATCATGGTCGTTCTAACGTGTTCTTGCTCTATAACGGTTCCAAAGAGAGGGCGATCTCCTCGCGAACTCCCATATCGGCCTCGCCCGCAAGCGCCGATCGCAGTGCGGCAATCGCCGCCGGAGAGGCGATGCGGCCGAGCGCCCAGGCGGCGTGTCCGCGCACCATCGGATGCGAATCCCCGCCGAGCGCCTCTCGTAGCGCCGAAACGGCGGAGCGATCGAGGCTGTTGCCCAGCGCGACGGCAGCGTTACGCCGCAACACGGCCGCGCCACGCCAACCCATCGCCGTGTTGCGGAAAGACCGCGCGAACTCGCCGCCGCGCATGTTCAACAGATCGACCAGAGACGGCGTCGCCGTCATCTCGGAGAGCGGCCGGTTCTCTGGCGCGGCACGCTCTCCGGCGAGCTGGGTCGGCGGGCAGACCTCCTGGCAGATGTCGCAGCCCCACACCCACAGACCGAGCGCCGGACGCAGCTCGCGGGGGATTCCGTTTTTCCGCTGCGTCAGGTCCGCGATACACCGCGTAGCGTCGATCGTGTAATCGCCGCGCAGCGCCGCGGTCGGGCAGGCCGCGACGCAGCGCGAGCAGCGGCCGCACGACGTAGCCAGGGGCTCGTCGACCGCGAGGTCGAGCGTCGTAACGATCTCGCCGAGAAAGACGAACGATCCGAGCCGCGGCGCGATGAGATTGGTATGCTTGCCGATCCACCCTAAACCGGCTCGCGCGGCAAATGCCCGTTCTGCAATCGGTTTGGTATCGCAGGCGACGGCGGTGACGCTGCCGCCCGCGGCGGCGTCGATGCGCACCGCAATCTGCACGAGCATCGCCCGGACGCGGCGATGGTAGTCGCGCGACCACGCGTACCTCGAGACCCGCCCGCTCAAGGGTGCGGGGCGGGCGGGCGGCGTCGCATAAGGGACCGCGACGCAGATGACGCAACGCGCGCCGGGAAGCAGCCCCTCCGGGGCGGCCGCCTTCCGTGCGTAGGCTCGGTCGTATGGCCATGTCGCCAGGTCCCCGCGGGTAAACGCCTCACGCATCGAGGCCTCGGTACGTTCGTCGCGCCGGGCGGACGCCACGCGCACGGCACCGGCTCCAAGTTCGAATGCAGCGCGAACGGCGAGTTCGCGCATCGTTCCCGGATCAGAGCGTGGCAAGCGGTCCGTCACGTACGGGAAAGGCGGCGTCGATCTCCGCGACGTCACCGGCCTCGAGCCGCCAACCGGCGGCGCCGGCATTTTCCTCAACGTGTTCCACGCGCGACGCCTTCGAAACGGCAAACGCATGCGGCTCGCGCGTGAGGAAATTCAAGATCACCTGCCGAGGTGTCTTGCCGTAACGCTCCCCGATGCGCGACAGTACGCCGCCGGCCGCCGCCGCCTTGCGCGGGAATCGCCCTCGCCCGAAAGGCGTGTACGCGACGACCGCGATTCCGTGCAACGCACAGTACGGCATCAGGTGCCTCTCGATGCCGCGCTCGTGCAGATGATAGAGGAGTTGGTCGCACGCGAGCTCGGCACGCCGTAAGTACGAAGCGGCGGTGCGCAATTGGTCGACGTCAAAATTGCTCACGCCGATGTACCGCGTCTTGCCTTGCTCGACCAGCCCTTCGAGCGCGCCCATCGTCTCTTCGAGCGGGTGCGCGCCAGGCCAGTGCAACAGGTAGAGGTCGAGGTACTCGGTTTGCAAGCGGCGCAGGGAACTCTCGCATGCCCGTACCGTTCCCGCGTACGATGCGTTCCCCGGCAACACCTTACTTGCCAGAAAGAGCCGCTCGCGCGGGATCCCGGCGATAGCTTGCCCCACGATCTCCTCGACCCGCCCTCCGCCGTACATCTCGGCCATGTCGACGTGCGTCATTCCAAGTTCGATGCCGCGCCTAAGCGACCGGCGAGCCTCCTCGAGCCGGAGACCGCTCTCGGGCAAGTCCCACGTGCCCTGCCCGATCTCCGGCAGATCCGCACCGTTCGACCCGAACGGTTTTCGAATCACAGAGCCGCATCTTTCGCCGATAGCACGGGCTCGCCGTCGAGCTGCCAGTCGATGGCGATCTGCGGATCGCGCCAACTCACCGCGCGTTCGTATGCCGGATCGTAGAGCGCCGTCTGCTTGTACATGACGATCGCCTCGTCGCTACGCGTGTAGAACCCGTGGGCGAAACCCGCCGGAATGAAGAGCTGCCGATGATTCTCGCCGGTGAGTTCGGCACCGTCCCAGCACCGGTACGTCGGCGAGCCCTCGCGCATATCGACGAAAACGTCGTAGACGCGGCCGGCCAGGCATTGGACGAGCTTCGCCATGCGCAGATCGTAGTGCATGCCGCGCAGCACGCCCTTGCGCGAAAGCGAGACGTTATCTTGCACGAAGGGCCCGGCGATGCCGAGTTCGGCGTAGCGCGGTTCGCGATAAGTCTCTTTGAAGTACCCCCGCGCGTCGGCGTAGACGGATGGCCGGACGAGCCGGACCTCGGAGAATTTCGTCGGCAGTATCTCGAGCATCGCGCGTCCTTTCGCTCCTAGAAATGAACGGCCCCACCTGACGGTTCGCGTACAGGATTGATCCCATGTTCTAGCCATGGTAGACTGGTGGAGACAGAACGGTGGAGTGGTGGCTGATGAGCTTGAACATTAAGAACGAACAGACGCACCGGCTCGCTCAGGAGCTCGCGAAGCTCACCGGGGAGAGCGTGACGGCAGCCGTTACGGAAGCCGTGCGCGGGCGTCTGGAGCAGGTGCGCCGCGAGCACGGCCTGGGCTTGGCAAATCGTCTGGTAGCGATCGGCAAGGATTGCGCCGCACACCTCAAAGAGCCGTTTCGGTCTGCGGATCACGGAAAATTGCTCTACGATGAGCGCGGATTACCGCGATGATCGTCGCTGCGTCGGCGCTTTTCGCGATCTTGCGTAACGAACCGGAAGCACTCTCCTGCGCTGATGCAATCGAGCATGCAAGCGCGCGCCGCATCTCTGCAGCCAATTACGTCGAGGCCGCGGTCGTAATCGATGGAAGCCGCGATCCAATCGCCAGCCGGCGGTTCGATGATCTCCTGCGCGAGGCGGAACTGGTCGTCGAGCCTGTAACCGAGGCCCAGGCACGCATTGCCCGCGAAGCCTACCGGGATTTCGGCAAGGGCAGCGGCCATCCAGCGCAACTAAACTTCGGCGACTGCTTCGCGTATGCTCTCGCGAAGGTCGCAGGTGAGCCACTGCTCTTCAAGGGCGACGATTTCACGCACACCGATATCGCATCGGCTCTCACATGAATGCCGTCGAGGAGATTTTTTCCGCAACCTGAGGGGAAAATGGCACGGCCGAGCCGGCGATCGCGTTCACCGGGGAATCGATACGGATGTGAACGGCCCAAGCGGCGAGACCCCCGAGCGCGTAACAATGCGAACGGCGTACGCATACGATCCGCGCGCACCTTCCGGCAGGACGTCGCGGTATGCGAACGCCGCAACGAAAGGCGCGATCGTGGCCGTAGCTCCGCCGGGACCACGCCGCAGGACCATATATCCCACGATACCCGATGACTGCGGCCAGCGCAGCTCGACCGTCATGCCGTCGCGTAAGAGCCGCGCCGAAATCGCCGGCGCGCGGGGCAGCGGCGCCGGCATCTGCACGGAGACCTGGGCGGAACGCTTACCCTCGGATCCGTTGGACGCGATCGCTGCTAACGCATACGCGTACCTATGGCCTGCCCGTACCACGCGATCGTCGTAGCGTGTCGCCTTTGGAGCGAGTTTCGCGATCGCTCGCGCGCTGCGTCCGTCCTCGCTGCGATAGAGCCGCTGCCCGGAGAGGTCGGGGTCGACGAGCGGTGCCACGTACACCGAAACGATGCCGTCGTGTGCACGAACTTTGATCGGCGCGCCGCTTTGCGGCAACGAGGTGCGCAGCGGCCGCGCTTCCACCCAGCGGTTGGGCATCACGCGGTTGCCGAAGCGGTCTTGCGCGCCGATGCCGTACGCATACGCGGCCAGGCTATTCTCCGGCACGCGGACCTCGAATGCGCGTGCCGATGCCGGTACCTGCGCGAGCAGCGAGCGTTTGTCTTGCTGTGCGCGCCGGTAGACGTTGTAGCGATCGACGGTCGGATCGCGGCTGGCCTGCCAAGAGAGTTCGATGCCGTCGCTTAGCGGTCTTGCTACCAGCGCAGCCGGCGCATCGGGCGGCAGGGTCTTCGACACCAGCAGCGAGGCGCCGCTGCTCGGCATGCCTTCGATGCCAGCGACCGTCCTCGCGCGCACGTCGTACTGCACGATCGATCCGGGTGTAACGCGATCTTGGTAACTCGAGCGGCTTGCGGGAACCGACGCGATTCGAACCGCGCGCGAATTCGCCGCTGCGCGGTAGAGGTCGTAACCCGCCACGCTGCGATCGGTTGAGGGCTGCCAGGAAACGCTCACGATTGCGCCGCGCGAGCGAGCTCGAACGCCGAGTACGGGCATCGGCTGGTGCAAGTCCTTTGCAATCGCACCGACGACCATGCTCTGCGGTCCTGTGTTTCCGAAGATGTCGATCCATGCAACACGATACGAATAACGAGTACCCGGCTGCGCACGGTCCTCATACACCGTATTCCCCTCGCCCTGACAGGGCACCATCGCAATTGCTTGGTATGGTCCACCGTCGCTGCGGAAGACTCGGATGAATCCACTATGGATGGCAGGCGTCACGACAATGCGTATCTTCCGATCTTCGGAGACCGCGGCGATATGATTGACGGCCATCCGGCTTGCGCGTGGCTTTGCGCCGGCCGGAGGCGTGAGGTTCGAATTGCCCCTCTCACCGTCGGACAGCGTGATGTCGTAGCGATAGCGCAGGCCATTGCGCGCGCCGGCGTCGATAAACGCGATGCCTCGTACGAGCGCCATTTCGATTGGCCCGATCGCAGCGATTGCGCCTTGCTGCTTGCGGTCCACCGATGCGTTGAACGCGGCGGATCGCGCGTCGATGGGGCGCTGTACGTCACGAAGCGCAACGCTCGAACCGTCTGGCGCGATGCGCACGACGTGAGCGATCAGCGGCTCGTTCAGCCGTGCCGGCAACCACCGAACGGTCATGCCAAGCGGTCCTGGTGCGGCGAGTACGCGCATCGCATTTTGAGCGCGTGCATTCGCGCTGGGTATCGCAACGGCGGCGACGACAACGAGTGCAGCAAGCAATTGTTTCATGCGATTAGAACCACGTCGACGGATCGCAGAAACCGCACGGACCGCCCAGGCCCAAGCCCGCATCATAGATTTGCAAGCCGCCCGTCTCGTACCAACCGGCGCCGACGTGCACGTCGAGCGAACCCAGACATGCACAGAAATAGAGATGCGCGGTTCCTTTGAGCCCAAGCGGGTTGGAGCTCATATCCAGCGATGCATCGGTACTCGGGCCGATGCCCGCGACTTGCACGCTGCCGTGAGCATCCAGATGCGCGCCCACGCCGGCGGCATCGCTCGCGTAGATGTCCGCGTCCGCACTGGCGTTCAGAAGGTCGCCGAGATTCGCGTCGGCGTGCAGGCCGATGTACGTTCCCAGTCCGGTCATCTTGTAGCCGGTGTCCAAGCAGTTCGCGGTGTGTGCGCCGCCGCGGTGGTTCCAAAAGCAGCCCTTGCCTTTGAAATTCACGCCCAGAACGTCCACCGGATAATACGAAAACCCCATATCCCATTCACCGTTGTCGAAATACGAGAGCTGGGCTTGTGCTTGAACCGTTGCGAGCGCCGTCGTCAGGGTCCCGCTTGCGTACATCGCGAAGCCGTTGTTGAACAGACCGTCCAGCTCGCCTTTCAGATTATCGTTGGAATCGATCGCCACGTCGACGGAGCCGGCGAAGCACCACGCCTGCGTGCAATTCCAGGCGCGCGCCTGCAGCTGTTGCGTTCCACCCAGGGATTGCACCAGCGGATCGT
The DNA here is from genome assembly GCA_021781595.1 of bacterium. Lineage (GTDB taxonomy): Bacteria > Vulcanimicrobiota > Vulcanimicrobiia > Vulcanimicrobiales > Vulcanimicrobiaceae > JAJYFL01. Next base: position 8,314 of record JAJXWN010000073.1, read on the forward strand.
TGGGATCGGTATCGTAGAGAACAACGGCGTGCCCCGAAAGGCTGCTCAGGTTGAGCGATGCACCGAATGCCAGCGCTTTGAGCGAGCCGTCGTCGCGGCTGAACGTCGCTTCGCCCGCGATCCTCGCCATCGAAGTGGAGCCGCTCGAACTGTTGCCGCTGCCGCCCGAAACGCTCGAGCCGATTTCGCCTGTCTCGATCTGATCGTCGACGTGCAAACCGAACGATGCGTTCAGGAAGCCGGCGGTATCGATCTTGCCCGCGCCGTCCCAGGCATTGCCAGAATACCGGATGTTCGCATTCATGTCTACCGGACCGATCGATTGCGAGACGCCGAAATGGTATCCCGGCGGCGGAGCGAAGCCGCCACCTGCGGCCGTAAGCGTCAGGATTTGTTGCGTTGCGCTCCAGCCTGCAATCGACCCGCTCCCGTTTATCTGCACCGGCACGTTGTTGTTTCCCGCGTTGGGAAAGGCGAACGCAAGCGGCGTAAAGTCGAGGCCCGCGACCCGCGTGGATGGCAGTTGCTGCAACGGCATGAGCTGATTATTTTGTAACGTGCCCGACGAAAGCACGACACCTTGAACGTGCGGTTGCGGGCCTTGGTAGTCTTGCAGCGCCAGCGTCGCGTCCGTGAGCTGGATCGACGAAGCACCGATTGTGGTCGGTTCGTTGAGATGCAGCGAAGCGTTCCAGGCGCGCAGCCCAATCGTCACGCCCGCTGGAACGAAGAGTGCTCCTAGCGATCCGTTGTCGTTGACTTGTTGAACGACCACTGGAATCGCCGCCGCGATCGGGGCCGGAATCTGCAGCACACCCCAGAAACTCGATTGGACGACCGAGTCGTCGACCAATTCGACATTGTAGAGTTGCATGTCGAGCGCAAATGCGCCATAAGTCGATCGAACGTTACCCTGTAGTGAGAACGCACCGCTGTTGCCGCCGTCGTCCGTAAATGCGAACCCCCAGCCCTGGCCGCGCGTCGAGGTATCGAAACTCGCCGCGCTACCGCCGTACGGCGTCGTAACGTGGCCGCGATCGACGAACAGGCCTGGG
>JAJXWN010000074.1 GCA_021781595.1 bacterium
GGCGCAGCCGGCGACGTAAAGGAACCTGCCGTTTGGCGTTGCGACGATCGAGCCGGCCTGCTTGAGCGTCGGTACCGTGACCTTCGAACGCAAGGAGCCTCCGAAGCGCGCGGGCAGACCTTTAAAGCCGATCGGCAGCATCTCGCCGTTCGATTCGACCAGGTACGCGCTGAGCTGCCCGTCCGTTGCTACATACGCGCGCTGCAAGCGGCCGCGATGCGCGTGGACCGGGGCGGCGCAGAGCAAGCATGCCACCGCAATGAAGACGAACCGCTTCATGGACGCTATCGTAGCACGGTAGCGTTACGATGTCGTTACAGGCGCGGGACGCGGGAGCTGCGGGCCCACGGTCGAATGCGTGAAGAGATGATTCGTCGTTGCACTAGGAGGCTGTCGGAGTTGAGCGTTTTTGGATTTGGTGCCGAATTTTGTTCGGAGACGAGGCGCGAAGAAGCACGCTCCTGCACATCCTATGCCCGCCTGCATTACGGCCGTCCTTGGCCGGAAGGAGCGAAGCCGGAGCTTTGTGACTGATGAGCAACGAAGTATTCGGACAAAGGGCGGCCCAAAGACGGAAACGTACTCAACTCCGACAGGCTCCTAGGCATCGCGTCGATATGCGGAGCCGTAGGTAAGATATGCCGCTACGCCATCGCTCACGCGATATGACGCCGGTCGTCGACTTGACGCGCGACGTCGGAACGGGGCCGGTGCGCTCGCAGCGGCCCCGTTACGTCGATCTGCTCCCACCGTGCAATGCAGCCTGCCCCGCCGGCGAGGACATCCAATCTTGGCTCGGGTTCGCCCAGGCCGGTCGTTTCCGGGAAGCCTGGGAAGCACTCGTCCGCGATAACCCGCTCCCGGCCGTGCATGGGCGCGTCTGTTACCACCCGTGCGAGACGAAGTGCAATCGAGCGCAATTGAACGAGCCGGTCGCGATTCACGCGGTCGAGCGTTTCCTCGGCGACCTCGCGATCGAGCGCGGTTGGGATCTTCCAGCGCCGGCGCCAACGTCGGGCAAGCGCGTGCTGATCGTCGGCGCCGGTCCCAGCGGGCTCTCGGCTGCCTACCACCTCAAGCGACTCGGTCACGAAGTCGAGATCCACGAGGCGGGACCACTGCCCGGTGGGATGCTGCACTTCGGGATTCCGGCGTACCGGCTGCCGCGCGCCGATTTGATCCGTGAGATCGCGCGGATCGAGGCGATGGGCGTGCGCATCGTTCTCGGCCACAAGGTGACCAACGTTCTCGCCGAACGCGACGCGGGCAGCTTCGACGCCGTCTTCCTTGCGATCGGCGCCCACGTTGGCAAGCACGTGAATATCCCGGCCCGCGACGCCGGGCGGATCCTCGACGCGGTGACGCTCTTGCGCGGTGTCGAGAACGGCGACGCGCCGCTGCTGGGGCGGCGCGTCATCGTCTACGGCGGCGGGAATACCGCCATGGATGCTGCGCGTACCGCGCGGCGCCTCGGCGCTGAGGAAGCGCTCATCGTATACCGGCGCGACCGCGAGCATATGCCTGCGCACGCGTTCGAGGCCGACGAAGCCCTCGCCGAAGGCGTGAAGATCAAGTGGCTGACGAGCATCTCTGCGATCGACGGCGCCGACCTGACGGTCGAGAAGATGCGGCTCGACGAGCGCGGCCGCCCCGAACCGACCGGCGAGTTAGAGACTCTGCAGGCCGACTCCGTCGTTCTCGCGCTCGGACAGGATGCCGATAGCGCGTTCCTGCGCTGGATTCCCGGGATCGCATTCCAGGGCGACGGCACCGTGATCGTCGGTTCGAACATGATGACCGGGCACGAAGGAATCTTCGCGGGCGGCGATCTCGTCCCGAGCGAACGGACCGTCACCGTTGCCGTCGGCCACGGGAAGCTGGCCGCACGCCACATCGATGCCTGGCTGCGCGGCGGCGCGTATGCGCCGCCGGAGAAGCATCCGGTGGTCGACTTCTCGATGCTCCATCTGCCGATCTACAACGACACGCTGGCGTCGAGCCAGCCCGAGATTCCGCCCGAGCAGCGTATGTCGGGGTTTGAGGAGATCGTCGCGGGACTCGCCGAGCGCGAAGCCGTGCGCGAGGCGCAGCGCTGCCTCGCCTGCGGCAACTGCTTCGAATGCGACAACTGCTACGCCGCCTGTCCGGAGAATGCTGTGATCAAACTCGGGCCCGGGAAACGCTATGCGTTCGACTACTCCATCTGTACCGGATGCTCGACCTGTTTCGATCAATGCCCGTGCCATGCGATCGAGATGATCGCGGAGCCGGTCTCGTGAGCATGCGTACGACGATGGACGGCAACACGGCCGTCGCCCACGTGGCCTACCGCGTCAACGAGGTCTGCGCGATATACCCCATCACGCCGTCTTCGACGATGGCGGAGCTGGCCGATCAATGGGTGGTCGAAGGCCTTCCGAATATCTGGGGCCGCGTCCCGGTCGTCCAGGAGATGCAGAGCGAAGGGGGCGCCGCCGGCGTTCTGCACGGAGCGCTGCAGTCGGGGGCGCTGACCACGACGTTTACTGCATCGCAAGGTCTCATGTTGATGCTTCCCAACATGTACAAGATAGCGGGCGAGCTGACGTCGACGGTCTTTCACGTCGCGGCGCGCTCGCTCGCGACCTCCGCGCTCTCCATCTTTGGCGACCACTCCGACGTGATGGCCGCGCGGATGACCGGGTTCGCGCTCCTCTCGTCGGGGAACGTGCAGGAGGCGCACGACGCGGCGCTCATCGCCCAGGCCGCGACGCTCGAGTCGCGCGTCCCGTTCCTGCACTTCTTCGACGGTTTCCGGACCTCGCACGAGCTCAATACGCTGGAATGCCTCTCGGACGAAGAGATCCGGGCCATGATAAGCGACGAGCTCGTGCGCGAGCATCGTGCGCGAGCGCTGAGCCCCGAGCATCCGTTCATTCGCGGGACCGCGCACAATCCCGACACCTACTTCCAGGCGCGCGAGGCATCGAACCCATTCTACGCACGCGTTCCGGCGATCGTGCAGGCGGCGATGGATCGTTTCGCCGAGCTGACCGGGCGCCGCTACCATCTGTTCGAGTACTACGGCGCGCCCGACGCCGATCGCGTCGCGATCCTGATGGGCTCGGGTGCCAAGACGGCGCGCGAGACGGTTCGCGCTCTCAACGCCGCAGGCGCGAGAACCGGCGTCCTGCAGGTCCGGCTGTTTCGCCCGTTCTCGGCTGACGCGTTCCTTTGCGCGCTCCCGGCCTCGGTACGCTCGGTCGCCGTGCTCGAACAGACGAAGGAGCCCGGATCGGTTGGGGAGCCGCTCTACCTCGACGTCGTTACGACGCTCGCTCAGGCTCTCGGGCGGCACGCGCGCCCGGCGATGCCGCGCGCGATCGGCGGCCGCTATGGGATCTCCTCGAAAGATTTTACTCCCGCGATGGTCAAGGCCGTCTTCGACGAGCTAGCTAAAGACGAACCGAAGAACGGATTTACGGTCGGGATCCACGACGACGTTTCACACACGAGTCTCGACGTCGACACGTCGTTCTCGATCGAACCGCCGAACGTGACGCGGTGCGTCTTCTACGGGCTCGGCGCGGACGGGACGGTCGGAGCCAACAAGAATAGCGTCGAGATCATCGCCAAGGATGCCGGGCTCTACGCGCAGGGGTACTTCGTCTACGACTCCCACAAGTCTGGTGCGCAGACGGTCTCGCATCTGCGCTTCGGGCCCGAGCCGGTCGACGCGCCGTATCTTATCGCCTCGGCGTCTTTCGTGGCCGTCCATTTCTTCGACTTCATCCTGCGCCAGGACGTACTGCGGCTCGCGGCACCAGGGGCGACCCTCCTGCTGAACTCACGCTACGGACCCGACGAGGTGTGGCAATACCTTCCGAAGTCCGCGCAGGAGCAGATCATCCGGCGCAAACTCGAGTTCTACGTGATCGACGCGACGAGCGTCGCTCGCGAAACCGGGCTGGGCGCGCACGTTAACACGGTGCTGCAGACGTGTTTCTTCGCTCTCTCTGGAGTCTTGCCACGTGAAGACGCGATCGACCGCATCAAGGGCGCGATCCGCAAGTCTTACGCTCGTAAGGGCGAGGTCGTCGTTCGCAAGAACTTTGCGGCCGTCGACGCGACGCTTGCGCGGCTGCACCACGTGCGCGTTCCGGCGCGCGTGACCGCGAAGACCGACCGGCCGCCAACCGTGCCTGCCGGCGCCTCCGAGTTCGTTCGCCGGGTGACGGCGCGCATGATGGAGGGGCTCGGCGACGAGATCCCAGTCAGTCTCATGCCCGTCGACGGTACCTTCCCGTCGGGGACCGGCGCGTTCGAGAAGCGTAGCGTCGCCGACGAGGTCCCGGTTTGGGAACCCGATCTGTGCATCCAATGCGGCCAATGCGGTTTCGTCTGCCCGCACAGCGTCATCCGCGCGCGCTACTACAACGAGGAGAAGCTCGAAGGCGCGCCGCCTACGTTCAAATCAGCGCCGGTAAACGCACGCGGCTATCCCGAGGTACGCTTCTCCTTGCAGTTCTACGTCGAAGACTGTACCGGTTGCGGGCTGTGCGTCGAGGCGTGTCCGGCGCACAGCGTGACCGACGCCGCGGTTAAGGCGATAGCGCTGGCCGACAAGACGCCGCTCGTCGAAGCCGAGCGGCTGAATACCGCCTTTTTCGAGAAGATCCCGGTGAACCAGCGGGCTCACGTCGATTTCGCGAACGTTCGCGGCGTGCAGTTCCTAGAACCGCTCTTCGAGTTCCCGGGCGCTTGCGCCGGCTGCGGCGAGACGCCCTATCTCAAACTGCTCTCGCAACTCTTCGGTGACCGGCTGCAGATCGCAAACGCAACCGGCTGCTCCTCGATTTACGGCGCGAATCTACCGGCGACCCCGTGGACGAAGAACGCCGAAGGCCGCGGCCCGGCGTGGTCCAACTCGTTGTTCGAGGACAACGCCGAGTTCGGGCTCGGTTTCCGGCTAGCCGCGGACCAGCACGTGAAGATGGCGCACGGGCTGCTGCGCGAACTCGCTACCGGCATCGGCGAACAGCTCGTCGACGCAATCCTAAAAGCACCGCAGATCCGCGAGTCGGAGATTCGCGCCCAGCGCAGCCGCGTGGCCGAACTCAAGGCCAAACTGCTGGAACTCGACGACGAGCGCGCGCGCGATCTGCTCTCCGTCGTCGACCATCTCGTGCGGCGGAGCATATGGATCGTTGGCGGAGACGGCTGGGCCTACGACATCGACTACGGCGGACTCGACCACGTCCTCGCGGCGGGCCGCAACGTGAACATCCTCGTCTTGGACACCGCGGTCTACTCGAATACGGGCGGCCAGGCCTCAAAAGCCACGCCGCTCGGGGCGGTTGCGGAGTTCGCCTCTGCGGGAAAGCGAGTCGCGCGCAAAGACCTGGCGCTCCAGGCGATTGCTTACGGGAACATCTACGTCGCGCAGGTTGCGATGGGCGCGAATCCGCAGCAGACGCTCCACGCGTTCCGCGAAGCCGAAGCGTACGACGGTCCGTCGTTGATTCTGGCATACAGTCACTGTATCGCGCATGGGATCGAGATGCGTCTGGGCATGCGGCAGCAAGATCTCGCCGTTGCCAGCGGCTACTGGCCGCTTATCCGCTTCAACCCGGCGCTACGTTTCGTCGGCGCAAACCCGTTCCGTCTCGACTCGCCGCGGCCGATGATTCCGTTCAAAGAGTATGCGTACAACGAGGGCCGCTACAAGTCGCTGGCGGTTGCGAAGCCCGAAGAGGGCGCGGCGCTACTCGAGATGGCGCAAGCCGTCGTAACCGAGAAGTATCGCCAGTACGAGGACCTCGCCCGGCGCGACGGGAGCGCGTTCCATCCTCCCGTCGAGCGTATCGGCCGCGACGCGAGCTAGCCTAGGCCGTCAAGAGCGCGGCGGGCAGAATTTCCATCCCGGCGGGCATGCCACGGACCGCGCACGCGCCGGCGCGTAAGTGCCGAGAAATGGATTGCGGAATCCCGCATACGACAACGGCGTTGCCGACGACATGTTGGCATTGAATCGTCCGAAGACCGACGGAGCATCGCGGAAGAGCGTCTCGAGCGCGGAGATGCGGTGGGCGTCGTCGGGATGGTTGGAAAGAAATTCCGGCGGGTTTGGCATATTGGCGTTCTCGAACCTTTTGAACAGCCAGACCATGCCCCAGGGGTTGAGCCCAGCTTGAGCACAGGTGAGCGCACCCTTGTGGTCGGCATTTTGCTCTACCTGCCGCGAGAAATGGAGGCTCTCAAGGTTTGCCCCGAAGCCGAGCACCACGTTCGCGACTTGATTGCGGCCGCCTCCGAGCAGCAGATCGGCCAGGCTCGCTAAAACGTCGAGCTGCTGGTTCTTCATCGCGAGATTGTAGACGTCGTGGTGGATGTCGTGCGACGTTTCGTGGCACAGCACGCCTGCGAGTTCTTCCTTGTTCTGCACGAAGTGCATCATCGAGTCCGTTACGTAGACGTTGCCCCCGGGAACTGCGAACGCGTTCGGCTGACTCATGTGCACCAGGTAGAAGTGGAACGGGAAGTCGTACTGTGGATCGGCGACTCTAGCGATACGCGCGGCGATCGGATCTAGGATGGCGTAATCCGGCGATCGACGCAGGATGACGCCCTGTTGCTGTAGTTTCTGGTATTCTTGCGCGCCGACTTGGGCCTCCCACTGCTGCTGCGTGAGCGCGAACGCCGGCGCAGCTCGCGCGAGCATCAGCATTGCGGCGAATACGCCCGCGAGCATGTAGCGAATCAACCTTTCGAACTCCCCTTTCGCGCGAGATGGGGGTCTCTTACCCAAGAAAGAGGGACCCGGCACGCGGCCGGAGTCCCGTCGAGGCGCATTCTACACGAGTGCGTCTAGTGAACGAGGTACGCCACTAGCAGGAGCGCGACGATGTTGAGTACCTTGATCATCGGGTTGATCGCGGGCCCCGCCGTGTCTTTGTACGGATCGCCTACGGTGTCTCCCGTCACGGCCGCTTTGTGCGCTTCCGAGCCCTTGCCGCCGTAATTTCCGTCCTCGATGTATTTCTTAGCGTTGTCCCAGGCGCCTCCACCGCTGGTCATCGAGATCGCGAGGAACATCCCCGTGACGATGGATCCGACCAGCACGCCACCCATGAGTTGCGCGGCCGTCGCGCCGGGAAAGACCCGCAGGGAGGCGAGGATGGCGATGACGATCGGCACACCTACGGGAATCAGCGCTGGCAACACCATCTCTTTGAGCGCGGCCAGCGTAACGATGTTGACGGTGCCGCCGTAGTCGGGCTTGCTCGTGCCGGCCATGATCCCCGGATTCTCGCGGAACTGGCGGCGCACGTCCTCCACGACCGATGCTGCCGCACGTCCCACCGCTTGCATCGAGAGTGAAGCGAAGAGGAATGGCAACATGCCGCCGATCAGCAGTCCGGCGAGCACGTACGGATCACCGATGGTGAAGAGTGCGCCCGTGTTGCTGGCGCAGGCGGCGTTCAGCTCTTTACAGCGGTTGGCGAGCTCCTGCAAGAACGACGCGAAGAGCACGATTGCCGCCAGGCCCGCCGAGCCGATTGCGTAACCTTTGGTTACGGCCTTGGTCGTGTTGCCGACCGCATCCAGCGGATCGGTGACGCCGCGCACGTCCTCGGGCATATCCGCCATCTCGGCGATGCCGCCCGCGTTATCGGTGATCGGGCCGAAGGAGTCGATCGCGACGATGATTCCCGCCATAGAGAGCATCGCCATCACCGCGATCCCGACGCCGTAGAGGCCGACCAGCGAGTACGATACCAAGATACCGGCTACGATGACCAGCCCCGGCAGTGCCGTCGCCTGCATCGAGACGGCCAGGCCGCTGATGATATTGGTGGCGTGGCCCGTCACCGAGGCCTTGGCGATGCCCTTGACCGGCGCGTACTGCGTGCCGGTGTAGTACTCGGTGATCCAGGTGATCGCGCCGGTGATCAGCAGACCCACGAGCGCGCAGATCCAGACGGATACGGCCGCCACGTCGTGATCCAGACCGAGCAGCGATCCTTGGATGCCGTTCGGAAATTCCTTTGCGGTGAAAAAGTAGAAGGCAACCGCCGAGAGCACGCCGGCGACGACGAGGCCGCTGTAGAGCGCGTTCATGATCTTCTTGCGATCTACGGTACCGATGCCCACGAAGAACGTGCCGATGATCGACGCGACGATAGAGATCGCGCCGAGTACGATCGGGAACGTCACCGCCCCCGCAATCGATCCGAGCACGAGATTGCCGAGCAGCATCGCAGCGACCGTCGTGACGACGTACGTCTCGAACAGGTCGGCCGCCATGCCCGCGCAGTCGCCGACGTTGTCGCCGACGTTGTCGGCGATTACGGCGGGGTTACGCGGGTCATCCTCGGGGATGCCGGCCTCTACTTTGCCAACCAGGTCCGCACCGACGTCGGCGGCCTTCGTGTAGATGCCGCCGCCCAAACGCGCGAAGACCGAGATCAAGGAGCATCCGAAGGCGAGGCCGATCATCGCTGCAAGGGAGCTGCCGGCGTTGCCGCTGTTGGCGCTCAACAGGAACCAATAGTAGCCGCTTACGGCGATCAACCCCAAGCCGACGACGAGGAGCCCCGTGATGGCGCCGCCGCGGAAGGCGACGTTGAGCGCTGCGCCGAGGCCTCGCCGCGCCGCTTCGGCCGTCCGAACGTTAGCGCGCACCGAGACCGTCATGCCGATGAAGCCGGCCGCGCCCGAGAGGATAGCGCCGATCAGGAACCCGGCGGCCGTCTGCCAGCCGAGGGCGTAGTAGATGACCGCGGCCAGAATGACGGCGACGATCGCAACCGTGGTGTACTGGCGGCTGAGGAACGCCATGGCGCCTTCTTGGATCGCGGCCGCGATCTCTTGCATCCGCTCGTTGCCGGCGGACTGGCGCATGACCCAGCTAATAAGGATGAGGCCGTAGACGATCGCCAAGACTCCGGCCCCCAGGCCAAAGTAGATGGCCGTCTGAGAGCCGATCCCAATCTCAGAACTCATGCTATTCCTTAAACGGTGTGGTCGCAGTAAAATAGCCCGCGCAAGAGGCGGGACGACGACCGCTCTCCTTGGAGCCCTACCCCAACGACTCCTGCCGCCCTTTCCCAGCCCAGCCTCCGCGCGCTAGGCCCCCTGTCACTCTGAGCCTGAGGAGAAAATCGCGCATCCGCGCTGCGCGCTCCGCCGCTTTCATGTGGCCCCCTGGGGCCCATCGCTTACTGTCGAAGGGCGAAGGGCGTGCGCAGGGCCATCAGGCTGCCCGGCCGCATAGAGCCTTCATGCCCGCACTATGCGTCCGGGGCCTGATCAAGCGTTTTGGCAGGAAGACGGCGGT
>JAJXWN010000075.1 GCA_021781595.1 bacterium
CCGCGTAGCGCGCGATCGGGTCGATCTCCACGTTTACGCGCTGGCCCACGCTGCGGCGGCCAAGCGTCGTGCGCGCCAGCGTCTCCGGAACGAGTGCGACCTCGAAGTACTCGGCGCCCGTTCGCGCAACGGTGACGCTCACGCCGTCGACGCCGACGTATGCCTTCTCGCAGAGGTATGGCTCCAGCCCCGGCGGCAGCGCGATGCGCAGGCGCTCGCCTTGCCCTTCGGGCACGCGTGAGAGCAACGCGGCCGCGGCGTCGACGTGGCCGTAAACCAAATGTCCGCCGACGCGGTCGCCCAAGCGTAGCGCGTATTCGAGGTTGACTTGCTCGCCTTCGCGCAGCCCGCCGAGCGTCGAACGTGCGAGCGTCTCCGGAACCACGTCGAAGTCGACGACGTTGTGATCGACGCTCGCCGCCGTCAGGCAGACCCCGTTGATCGCGATGGAGTCTTTCGGCTCGACGTCTTCGTCCGAAGCGTTCGGGCAGCGCAGGCGCAGGGACGCGCCTCCGCGGGTAAGCGGCGTTACTCGCATGACGGTTCCGGTATAGGCGATGAGCCCGCTAAACATCAGATTGCAGCGATCCCGTGAGAAGTATGTCAGGCCCGAGCAGTTCGACGCGCTCGAAGCGCAGGCCCGGTCGGATGGCCGAGAGATCCGCGCCGCCTAGCGCGGGGACGGCACCCTCGCCACGCAGCAGCCGTGGCGCGATCAGCCAATGGAAGCGGTCGACGAGCCCGCGCGCGATCAAGCGGCTCGCGAGCGTCGGCCCACCCTCGCAGAGGAGGCTCTGCACGCCGCGGGCGTGCAGAGCGCGCAGCGCCGCCTCGAGATCGAGCTGCCGCGCGCTCGCGCCACCCACGAAGATCGTCTCGGCCGCGCCGCCCAGCGCATCGAAACCGTCGCGCGTGCCTCCCGGGGCGAGCACGACGGTGCGCGCGTAGCCCGAACGTTCCTCCAGCACGCGGCTGGCCGGATCGATGCCGCCGCTCTCGCACGCTACGACCCGCAGGTAGTCGTGCAGGCGGTGATGCGCCGGACGAACCGTGAGCTGCGGATCGTCCACGCGGACGGTTCCCGCGCCGACCATGACGGCGTCGTGTTCGATACGCAGCTCGCGCACGAACGCACGTGCCGCCTCGCCCGTCAACCATTCCTGCTGGCCCGCTGCAGAGGCCATGTAACCGTCGAGCGACGCCGCCAATTTCAGCGTCACGAACGGCCGTTCTCCGCGAACCGCAACGGCGAAGCGCTCGATCAGCGCGCGCGCGCGGGGATCGTCGGCGATCTCCACCTCGATCCCCGCTTCGCGCAAACGCGCGGCGCCGCGCCCATCGGTCGCCGGATGCGGATCGGCGGCTCCGATGACGACGCGCGCGATGCCGGCGGCCACGACGGCATTCGTGCAAGGGGGCGTGCGTCCGGTGCGATCGCACGGTTCGAGCGAAACGTACAGCGTCGCTCCGTGCGCGCGGTCGCCGGCAGCGCGCAGGGCGTGCACCTCCGCGTGCTCCTCGCCGGCGCGATGGTGGTAGCCCTCGCCCAGCGTCTGCCCGTTGGCCACGACGACGGCACCCACCGTCGGATTCGGCGTGGTATTGCCTATCGCACGCGCGGCGAGTTCGCATGCGCGCGAAAGGTAGATGCGATCGAGCGCGTCCAGCGGGGGTATCGTCCTTTCTCAGGCCCAGGCGACGACGACCGCCTCATCGACGATGCCGCCCGCCGCGCGGATGGTCGCCGCGCAATCTTCAAGCGTGGCTCCGGTCGTCGCAACGTCGTCGAGCAAGACCACGCGCCGGCCGCTCAATGATGATTCGGCGCGCCAAGCGAATCGCCCGCACGCCGCCAGCCGTGCGGAACGGTCGCGACCCCGCTGAGCGTCTCCCGCGATCTGCTCGAGCGAGGGCAGGACGCACGCGTTCGCGCGGTCCGCCGCGATCTGCGCTAAGAGCACAGCCCCGTCGAAGCCGCGCTGCAGGCGCCGCGCGCGCGTCGTCGGCACCGGCACGAGCGCGGAGGCCGGCTCGATGCACGCGGCCAGGCGCCGCCCGAGTTCCGCCGCCACGTCGCGCCGCCCCGCTTTCAGCGCCAGCACAGCCTGCCGTAACGACGCCTCGTAGCGGCCCAGCGCCGCGAGGCGCAACGTTCGAAGACGCACGGTCACGCGCGCGGCGCTTCCGGGCGCGCAGCGATCGCACAACCCGCTGCCGACGGCGTTGCAGACCGCGCATTGCGGCGGAAAGAGCGTCGCGAGAATCTCGTACAGCACGCTCGCCATTCACGACGAACGGCGCACCGGCAAGCAACCTCCTATACCGGCTCCGGCTCGCCGGCGACGATCGCTCCGTCGAGCGCCGCCCCGTCCGCCACCTGGTAGCCGATGCCGACGATCGCGTCGCGCAGCGCGGCACCCGCGCCGACCGACGCATTCTCCCACACGATCGATCGCTCGATCGTCGCGCCGGCCCCGACGCGCACGCCGTTGCCGATCACCGATGGCCCGACGACGCGCGCGCCCGTCTCGATACGCGCGTTGCGCCCGATCCAGACGTCGCCTTCGACGATCGCGTCCGGCGCGATGCGCGCGCTCGGATCGGCACCGCTGGCGCGCGTATCCGGTATGCGGAACGCCGCGGAGAGCACGTCGTTGGTCGCGCGCCGGTATTCCGGCGGCGTCCCGATATCGCACCAATATGCGCCACGCGCGTCGAAACCGTAAAACGCTGCGCCCCTGCCCTGCAGCGCCGGAAAGACGTCCTTACCGAAATCGTAGAACTCGCCCGCCGGAATGTCTTCGAATATCTCCGGCTCGAACGCATAGATCCCGGTATTGACGAGCTTGCTTCGCTCGGTGCCCTTCAGCGGCTTCTCTTGAAATCCGGTGATCCGCCCCGCACCATCGGTGACGACGACGCCGTAATGCTCGACCTCGTCTCGCTCCACCAGACCGATCGTCGCGAGCGCGCGCCGCTCCCGATGCGCGGCGAGCAGATTTTCCAGCGGAAGGTCGGTCAGATCGTCGCAGCCGACGACGACGAACGTGCCGTTGGAAAAAAACGCCTCCATCTGCTTCACCGCGCCGGCGCTTCCGAGCAGCACCGGTTCGTGCAGGTACTCCAGGCGCACGCCGAATCGCGAACCGTCGCCGAGCGCGCTCCGAATCGCGTCGGCCAGGTAGTGCACGTTGATCGCGATCTCGTCGAAGCCGGAGGCGGCCAGATACCTCATCAGGTGCACGGCATTGGGTTCGCCGGCAACCGGCACGAGGGGTTTCGGGACCTGTTTGGTCAACGGGTAGAGGCGCGTGCTGAGCCCTCCCGCCAATATCATCGCTTTCACGGGATCACCTGTTCCTAACCCTTCGAAAAGCGTGCTCGCAGGCCATCGCCCACGATCAGCAGCACGAAATATGGAAGCGCCAATTGGCGCCGCCACCGCCTGGGTTCCTTCAGCAGGCGGTACAGCCATTCCAAACCCAGGCTCCGCCACGCCGCGGGCGCGCGCCGCACGCCGCCGCTCAGAACGTCGAACGAGCCGCCGACGCCGATCCCCGCGCCGCAGCCGGTTCGTCCGAGGTATTCGGCGAGCCAGAACTCCTGGCGCGGCGAACCGAGCCCGGCCAGCAGCAGCTGCGCGCCACTGCGGCGGATCCGCTCGCAGATCGCCGGCGATTGCGCGGGATCGAAGAATCCGTCGCGCGTGCCGGCGATCATCAGCTGAGGGTAGCGCGCCTGCAATGCGTTTGCCGCGCGCTCGGCTACGCCCGGTGCCCCGCCCAAGAAAAAAATGCGTAAACCGCCCGTTGCCGCTCGCGTACAGACGCGTTCGATCAGCTCGATCCCCGTAACGCGCTCCTTCAACGCGGCTCCGCGCGCGCGCGCCGCCGCGAGCAGGCCGACCGTATCGCAGAGCGAGAGCGCACAACCGTTGACGATGCTGCGGAAACGCTCGTCCTTCTGCGCATGCACGATCATCTCGGTCCCGAGCGTTACGATCTGTTCGCCGCGCCCCTCTCGCGCGTACCGCACGACCGCATCGGCAGCCGCGCCGGCATCGAGTAGATCGAGCCGGCAGCCCAAGATCACCACGTTGCCGCACCTTTCAACGGTAAGGCTCGATCAACGGGCCCAGCCGGTCCGCGAGCGCTTGCGGCATCGCGTCGAGCGGCAGCCGGCATGCGCCCGCTGCGAATCCAACGCGATTCATCGCCCATTTCACCGGGATAGGATTGCTCGCGGCGAACAGCGCATCGAAGAGCGGCAGAAGCGAGAGGTGGATGCGAGCGGCCTCTTCCACGCGCCCCGCCCGGTAGGCGTCGTACATGCGCCGGAACTCGTTCGAGCAGAGGTGCGACGCGACACCCACGACGCCATCGGCCCCCATCGCCAGGCACGGCAGGAAGAGATGGTCGTCGCCGCACCACACGCGCCACCCTACGGGCCGCTCCCGCAGCAGCATCGCAATCTGCTTGAGATCGCCGCTCGACTCTTTGACGCCGGCGATGTTCGGGTGGCGGCGCGAAAGTTCCACCAGCGTCTCGGGGAGCACGTTCGCGCACGTCCGCCCGGGAATGTTGTAGACGACAACCGGCAGATCCGTCGCGCCGGCGATCGCGCCGAAATGCGCGAGCATGCCGCTCTGCGCCGGTTTGTTGTAGTAGGGAACGACCGCCAAAATCCCATCGGCGCCGGCCGCCCGCGCTTCGCGTGCCGCCGCAGCGGAGGCTCTGGTATCGTTGGTGCCGGCGTTGAGAATCACCGCAGCGCGGTCGCCGACCGCTTCCTTTACCGCGGCGCATAGGCAGGCGCGCTCGCCGTTTGAGAGCGTCATCCCCTCGCCGGTCGACCCGGCGACGATCAGACCGTCGTTCCCGCGGTCGACGAGCCACGCGGCCAGCCGCGCGCCTTCGCGTGAGTCCAGTTCGCCGCGCGCATCGAACGGCGTCACCATTGCGGTAAGGATCGTGCCGAGATTCACGAGCCCACCTCCTGTTCGATGCGGTCGAGGTGGAACCGGTCGTGCACGACCTGCTCGGCGCGCCGCGCATCGGCGACCGGCACGAGCACCGAGACCGTGATGTTGCTGTCGGTGCAGTGGATGATCTCGACGTTCGCTTCGGAGAGCGCCGCCACGATCGCGTGCACGACGCCCGGAAGATATCGCATCCCGGAGCCCACGACCGAGAGTTTCGAGCAGCCCTCCCGCACGCGCACGGCAACGTTCAAATCGCCCAGCAACTGCCGGATCTCGGCGCCGCGATCCCCTTCGACCACGAACGCTACGCCCGCCTGGTTGATCGTCACCTGGTCGATCGAGATGCCGCCTTCGGCGATGCGCGCGAACATTCGCAACTCGGTCTCCATGCGGCGCTTCGGATCTTCGATATCGCCCCGAATCACGCGAATCCACGTGACGCGCCCCGAGGCCGTGACCCCCGTCACGGGCCGCTCCTGTTGGACCGTGTCGTCGACCGTCGTCCCGACGCCGCTCCGCAAGCCTTTGATCGCATACGGCGTCTGCGTGCGCCGCGCGAACTCGGCCGCCTTGTAATGCATGATCTTGGCGCCGTGCTCGGCGAGCTCGGTCATCTCGTCGAGATGCGCCCGTTCGATCGTATGCGCGCCCTCGATGCGCCGCGGATCGCCCGTCATCGCGCCGCTCACGTCGGTGTAGATATCGATGCGTTCCGCTCCCAGTGCGTGGCCGAGCGTTATCGCCGTAAGATCGGTTCCACCCCGGCCGAGCGTCGTGACGACGCCGTCCTCGGTCGCCCCTTGAAAGCCCGCTACGACGGGCACGCCGCCCCCGTCCAGCACCGCCAGAACCGCCGCCGGCTCGACGCGCAGCACCGTGGCGTTGCCGAACGCCGCGTCCGTCACGACTCCCGCCTGCGCGCCCGCCAGTGCGACCGCGTCAAACCCGCGAGCGCAAAGAGCGGCGGCAAAGACGGCCGCCGATATCAGCTCTCCGCACGCCAGCAGCGCATCCGCATTGCGCGTGCCGCCCGCATCTGCGAGCAGCGCGAGCAGCGTGTCGGTCGCATACGGCTCGGGCGCGCGCCCCATCGCCGAGACCACGGCGACCGGCGCGTATCCTGCGGCGAGCGCTTCTTCCACGCGCCCGGCGGCCACGCCGCGAAGTTCGGCCGTTGCCAGCGACGATCCGCCGAACTTCAGGACCGCCGGCCGGTGCGAGGTCACGCAGAGGTTACCGCACCGCGCGCGATCGCGAGTTCGAGAATCTGCACGGCGTTCGTCGCAGCGCCTTTGCGCAGCTGGTCGCCGACGATCCACATCTGGAAATGCCGTTGCGATTCCCGCGGATCCGCCTCGAGCGCAGCACCGCCGCGCAAGCGAGCAACGTGAACCGCATCCGTGCCCTCGACTTCGCGCGGGGTGACGATCGCTTCTGCGTGGTACGCAACGCCGGGCGCGCGTTCGAACGCAGCCGCCAACTCCGCCACCGACGTCGCGCGTTCCGTCTCGAAGAAGACCGCTTCCGAATGTGCGGTCCGCACGGGCACCCGCACGGAGGTTACGGCGATCGCAAGGTCCGGCAGATCCAAAATCTTGCGCGTCTCGGCGCGCACCTTGTTCTCTTCGCCGCTCCAACCGGCGGCGTCGAAGGATCCGATCTGCGGAATGACGTTTCGCGCAATAGCCGCGGCAAAAGCCTGCGGATGCGGCTCCGGCCGGCCGTCTGCAAGCGCGCGTTCACCGGCGGCCAATTCATCGAGCCCCGCTCGTCCGGCGCCACTCACGGCCTGATAGGTTGCTACCTGCGCGCGCACCAAGCCCGCCGCGGTGCGCACCGGAGCCAGCGCCACGCACAGAATGATGGCGGTGCAGTTACCGACCGGAAAGAGGCGGTGCGTCGGCAGCACGGCTTGTGGATTCACCTCCGGAACGATCAGCGGCACGCCCGGCTCCATGCGATAGGTCGCGCTGTTGTCGATGACGATCGCGCCGCGCTCCAGCAGCGCGGGGACGTACCGTTCGCTCGCCTCATCGGAACCGGCGAAGAAGATCGCATCGTATCCGCGCAGCGCAGCCTCGCTGGTCTCGTGCACGTCGCAGCGCCGTCCTCGAAACGCCGCCGCATCCGGACGAAAACGCGACGCGAAGGCCCCGAGCTCGCTCACCGGAACCTCGCGCTCCTCGAGCACGCGCAACAGCGTCTCCCCCACGGCCCCCGTCGCCCCAACCACCGCAACCTTCACCGAACCCCCCTCATACATCGTCACTCCATCCCCTCATGCGTTGTCACTCCACTCTCCGTTCTCATCGTAAGCTTGTCGAAGGACCAATCTAGTTGCAGGCCCACGGAGAGTCCGCGCAGCTCGCGCACGTGCCGAACCGCGTACACGATACCGGCGGCAAACGATTCGCGTGAAAGCGAATCGTGCCGAATCGTCAGCATCTCGCCCGTATTGCCGAAGAGCACTTCCTGATGCGCGACCGCTCCACGCAAGCGCACCGAATGAATCGGCACCTCCGCCGGCCCGCCCGCACCGGCGACGCGCTCGGCGGTGAGCTTCGCCGTTCCGCTGGGTTTATCGCGTTTGCCGTCGTGGTGGATCTCCACGATCTCGGCCGTGGGAAAGAACCGTGCCGCCTCTTCCGCGAAACGCATCATCAGCACCGCGCCGACCGCGAAGTTCGGCACGAGCATCGCGCCGACGCCGCGTTCGATCGCGGCGCGCTCGAGTTCGCCGCGCTCGCGATCGCTCCAACCCGTCGCGCCGACGACGGGGCTCACGCCCTGCGTTATGGCCGCATGCGCGACCTCGAGCGTCGTAGGGTACGTCGTGAAATCGACCAGCACGTCGGGCGCGGTGGAGGCGAGCAGCGCTTCGAGATCGTCGACGATGCGCTCTTGGGGGACGCTGCGGCGTGCGAAACCACCGACGTATTCGAGATCATCGGCTTCACGCACGGCCGAGCGCGCGATGGTCCCCATGCGCCCGAGCGCCCCTGCCACGGCGACTCTGATCATCTGCCAAACGGCTGCGGGATCTAGATTTTTTCGAGCGGCGCGTACTTGAGCATGACCATCTTCTGCCCGACGTTCGGAAAGTTGATGGTCACGAGGCCGTCGCCGCCCGCGCCGATGACGTTGGCGATCTTTCCCTCGCCCCACTTCGGGTGCCGCACGCGGTCGCCCGGCTGCAGATCCATGCCGACGCCTGCACCGGCGCTCTCGTGGATCGCGACCTCGCGCCAGCGCCCACCGGCCGGCCGCGGTAAGACCACGCCGCCCAGCATCTCGATCTCGGGCATCTCTTCCAAGAAGCGCGATTTCGGATGAGCGAAGGTGTTGCCGAAGAGCGTTCGCCGTTCGGCGTAGGAAAGGAAGAGGCGGTCCATCGCGCGCGTCACCCCGACGTAGGCGAGGCGGCGTTCTTCTTCTAGTTCGACCGTATCGACGAGCGCTCGGCTGTGCGGGAAGACGCCCTCCTCCATACCCGTGAGAAAGACGTTCGGAAACTCCAGGCCTTTCGCCGCGTGGAGGGTCATCAGCGTCACATACGACGCATCGTCGTCGAGCGTATCCAGATCGCTGACGAGCGCGATGTTGGCGAGGAAGCCTGCCAGCGTCGCGTCCGGCTCGCTCGCTTCATACTCGCGCGCCACTCCGACCAACTCTTGGAGGTTCTCGAGCCGAGCGCGGGCGTCAACCGTATCCTCGTTGCGCAACTCGCGCAGATAGCCGGAGTCCTCCATCACGGCGATCAGCAGATCGGCGATCGAACAGGTACCGAGGCGCTCGCGTAGCGCCGCGACGAGCTCGGCAAAGCGCTCGAGCTCTCTAATCTTCTTCGGCACGGCGTGTTTGAGGAGTTCTTTGTCGAAGATCGCCTCGCCGACCGACGTGTGCGCCGCCGTGGCAAACTGCACCAGACTCGCGAGCGTCTGCTGGCCGATGCTGCGCCTGGGGACGTTGACGATGCGCTTGAACGCCAGCGCGTCCGCAGGAT
Organism: bacterium; assembly: GCA_021781595.1. Taxonomy (GTDB): domain Bacteria; phylum Vulcanimicrobiota; class Vulcanimicrobiia; order Vulcanimicrobiales; family Vulcanimicrobiaceae; genus JAJYFL01. Next base: position 8,985 of record JAJXWN010000075.1, read on the forward strand.
TCATGACGTAGCGCAAGTAGGCGATGACGTCTTTGATCTCGCTGCGCGCGTAGAAGCCAACCCCGCCGACGACGCGATACGGTATACCTTCGGAGAGCAGCGCCTCTTCAAAGACGCGCGACTGC
>JAJXWN010000076.1 GCA_021781595.1 bacterium
GAAGGATCCGTTCGCCGTTCTTCCGGGCCCCGCATGCACGCCCGAATTGAGATCGACCGCGACGGAAGTATTGAGCGAACTGAGCGCACACTTTGCGACCGGCGCCGCGACGCCGAGTTGGACGATTACGCCGCAAGCGGCCAAGGCCGGGACGTGGTATGCGTTGAACGCGACGGACCTCGGTGTGGTTCCGGCAATCCTGAATTGCGCGCGTGTGGCCGCGGCGCCGCCGGCCGGCGTGACCGCCGCGGGCTGGAGCGGGCAACGCCTGCCGGCGCTAAACTACGCCGCTCCGTTCGGGCTCTACATCATTGCTCCGCCGCGGATGGCGGGCCCGCCGTCGCCTCAGCCGTCGCCTACGCCATAGGGCAACGGCCGGAGCGACGGCGCTCCGGCACGCCAGGCAGGGACTCCGTGAGGGTGTGAAGCAGTAGCCCGCACACGATACCTGGAGCCCGAACGGAGCGATGACGCAGAAGCGAACCTTCACCGATGATGCGGCCGATCAATATGGCGGTCTTCTTCGGCGTTTCCGCCTGTGCTCGACGTGCGTTCATCCTCTGGTTTCACGTAGTAAGGAGTCTCGCGAATGTACGTTGACGAAATGTTGAACTGTGTGGACTGCGGCGGTCAATTCGCGTTTACCGCCGGCGAACAACAGTTCTACGCAAGTAAAGGCTTTCAGAACAAGCCCAACCGGTGTCTGGACTGCCGGCAGGCCCGCAAGGCAATGCGCTCGCAATCGGGTGGGGGTGGAGGCCAAGGCGCCTCTCGCGCGCGCGAAATGTTCCAGGCGACCTGCAGCCAATGCGGCGGCATCGCGGAGGTGCCGTTCCAACCGCGCGGCGACAAGCCGGTATATTGCCGGGACTGCTTCCAGTTGCGGCCGAGTTATCGCTAAGGCAGACGACTGTTAAGGGGAGCCCGCCGCGCCGCCGGCGGGCTTTCGGTTGGGTGTGAGGAGCGTCACGATCGCGCAGAGACCGACGTTGACGAGCAACGCGAGGAATCCGGGGTTGATCCCCCCGAGGTCGATGCTGTGATATGCCAGATACGCGGCTACCGCCATCCCGGCGCCGATACCGGCGCCGACGCCCCAGGGGCCGACGCGCCGCCAAACGAGCGCGAAGACGAACCCGGGCATGAACTGGGTTACGCCGTTGTAATAAAGCAGCAGCAGATTCACGAGCGTCGTCTTGTAAACCAGCCAGAGGTAAAGCGCCATGGCCGCGACGACGACGACGAGAAGGCGCGTGACGAACGTGCGCGCGCGATCGCCGGTAGCGATACCGAGCAGATCGCCGATGACGTTCTTGGAGAGGACACTTGCCGCTCCTAAGAGCAGCGCAGATGCTGGTACGAGCGCTGCGAGAGCGCCGGCGCCGGCGATCGCACCGAGTACCCATGGCGGATAATAGCGCTGCACTACCAACATAAACGATTGATCGACCGCACTCCCGTGGAGGCCCGGGACGATCAGGAGCGCGGCAAAACCGGCAAAAAAGACGAGCAGCAAGACGACCTGATAGATCGGTAAGAAGATTGCGTTACGGCGAATCGTGTTCTCGTCGCGAGCGGAGTATGCCGCGGCGATCGAGTGTGGGCCCATATAGTATCCGATGCTCGTGAGCAATACGGTCGAGACGTACCACGTCATTCCGAGCCCCTTCGTGCCGGTCGAAAGCGTCAGCCAATGCGGATGCACTTCGAGGAGTTTGCCGATCATCGCCGCCGGCGAACCAAAAAAGCGCATTGGGATGAAGATGCCCGCGAAGACGACGGCACCCAGCACGAGTGCATCTTTGATGACGCTGGCCCAGGCGGTGCCGCGCAGTCCGGCCGTAAAGACGAAGAGCGCAATCAATACGAACGCGACGCCGACCGCGATCTTGGCGTGGTATTCACCGTACCCAGCCATCGAAAGCAGAATCTGAAGACCGGTCAATTGGAGCGTAACGTATGGGACGACCAAGAAAAACTGCAGTATCGCGACGCAGACGCAAAGCGTGCGGCTGCCGTACCGATCGAGAAAGAAATCGGGCGAGGTCAAGAGCCCGCGCTCCTTACCTATGCGCCAGACTTTCGGCAGGAAAAAGTATCCGAGGATGTAGCCGCACGTGCCGTAGGAAAGGATGTAAAATGCCGGAGCACCCTTGCCGTACGCCCATCCCGCGGCACCCAGAAACGTGAAGCTCGTGTAGACCTCGCCGGCCAGCAGAATCCATAAGAAGAGCGTGCCGAACGATCGCCCGCCGACGATATACTGCTGCGGATCCATCTCGACTCGCCGGACGGCATAGAGCGCGAATCCGATGGTTCCCAGGACGACGAGTGCAACGATCGATAGCGCCGTAGCGGCGGCCGTCACGGCCGGCCCTCGAGGCGGTAGATGCACCCCAGGAACGCTGGGGTCAGAATCAGCCAGAGAACGATCCAGGCGAGCAGGAACGGGAGCCCGGCGATGCGCGGCTCGACGCGATTGGCGAACGGGATCGCCACCGTGAGCATGAACGGTGGTACCAGCGCTAGCACCCAGCGCACGATCGATCGCGTTCGCGTCATCGCCAACTCCTGTGAGAACAGTGGGCTGCCTGCGCTGTAGTAGTATAGACGGCTTGGCAACCCCTACGCCGGGCCGGCGCGCAAGACGGAATACGGCGCGCGCTAGGGAAAATAGTCCGCATGTCGTCTCATCTCGCCGGTGCGGTACGCACGGTCCTGGTCTTTACGGCGGGCGTCCTCCTCGTCGATCTCTTTGCGCGGATCGCACGCCACCAGTTCGATGGCGCGTCGTTCGCAATTCACGCACTCGCAACGGTCGTGGGGGTCGGGATCGGCGTGGGCCTGGTCTTCCTGCTGCTGCGGCGTCAGGTCAGCCAGGGGCGCATCGCGTTGCTGAGCTGGCCCGTCGCCTTCGCCGGGGGACTCGCGGTGGGGCTGCTGGAGGTCGTCATGGGTTACGCCGGGCGATGACCGGCGCGCTGCGGGGCAGACACGCGCTCGTCACGGGCGGGGGGCGTGGCATCGGCCAGGCAATCTGCGGCGAACTTGCCGCGCGCGGCGCGAAAGTCAGCGTCGTCAGTCGCAGTGCCGGCGTTCGAGCCGACGTTACGTCGGCGCAGGAGCTCGACCGAGCGTTCGAAGCGTGCCGCCGCGCCAACGGCCCGATCTCGGTTCTCGTCAATAACTCCGGCATCGCCGAATCGGCGCCGTTCGTACGGACGGATCGCGCGATGTGGGATCGCATCGTCGCCACGAACCTTACGGGCACGTTTCTCTGTACGCAGTCCGCGATCCGGGATATGATCGCCGCCAAGTGGGGCCGCGTCGTGAACGTGGCGAGCATCGCCGGGCTTTTTGGCGCGCCGTATATCTCGGCATACTGCGCCAGCAAGCATGGGGTGGTCGGCCTCACGCGTGCCCTTGCGGCCGAGTTTGCGGCCACGGGCGTCACCTTCAACGTCGTCTGCCCCGGATACACGCAGACCGATATGATGCGCCAAGCGATCGAGAGCATCGTTCGGCACGCCGGCGTCTCGGAAGATGCCGCGCGCGATCGCCTGGCCGAGAGCAATCCGGGCGGGCGCATTCTGTCGCCGGGAGAGGTCGCGCGCGCGGTCGCGGACCTCTGTGAGGGCGAGGAGAACGGCCGCGAGGTCGTCTTGCCGCAGCCGGCTAGCGCGTAGATGACCGTCGCGAGCGCGCACGTCGACACCTTTGCCGCCGGACTCCTGCCGCCGCGCGAACAGCGTCCCGACATGATTTTTTCGCTGCCGGAACTGCAATACCCCGATCGTATGAACTGTGCGGCACGCTTGCTCGACCGGCACGTCTTCGCCGGGAACGCGGACCGGCGTTGCGCTCTAGGGAGCGGCGTTGCGTGGTCGTACGGCGAGATGCTGAGAACGGCCAATCGCATCGCGAATGTCTTGGTCGACGATCTCGGAATCGTTCCGGGAAACCGCGTACTCTTACGGGCGCCGAATTCGCCGATGCTGGCGGCCTGCTGGTTTGCGGTGCTGAAAGCCGGTGCGATCGCGGTAACGAGCATGCCGCTCCTGCGCGCGGGCGAGTTGCGGTTTATGATCGAGAAGGCGGAAGTCCGCCACGCGCTCTGCGACGCGCGGCTCGCCGACGACCTGCGGATCGCGAGCGGCGCCGTCGAGGGCTTCCGGACGGTCTGTTTCGGCAGCGGTGAACCGGAGAGCCTCGAGGGGCACATGGCTTCCAAGCCCGAGGCGTTCGACAACGTCGATACCGCGGCGGAGGATGTCGCGGCGATCGCGTTCACCAGCGGTACGACCGGCCGTCCGAAAGCGGCGGTGCAAACGCACCGCGATTTCTTGGCAAGTTGCGATTCCTACGGCGCGCACGTCCTTCGGCCGTCCCGCGACGATCTCTTTTGCGGGACTCCACCGCTGGCGTTTACTTATGGGCTCGGCGGCCTGCTGCTCTTTCCCATGCATGCCGGTGCGGCCACGCTCCTGCTCGAGAAGGCTACGCCGGAGCTGCTGCTGCAGGCGATCGAGGAATATCGCGTAAGCGTGCTCTTTACGGCGCCGGTTGCATACCGTGCGATGGCCGAGTCCGTGGGTGCGTACGACGTCGGTTCGTTGCATACGTGCGTATCCGCAGGCGAGACGCTTCCGCCGTCGGTCTGGCGGGCCTGGTACGAGAAGACCGGCGTGAAGATCCTCGACGGCATCGGAAGCACGGAGATGTTCCATATCTTCGTCGGCTCGCCGGTCGAGCGCGCGATACCCGGATCGACCGGTCTTGTCGTGCCGGGATACCGCGCCGAGATTCACGACGACGCAGGCAACCCGCTCCCGCCGAACACCGTCGGCCGGCTAGCGGTAAAGGGGCCGACCGGCTGCCGATATCTCGACGACGAGCGCCAGACGACGTACGTTCGCAGCGGCTGGAACTATCCCGGCGACGCATATCGCATGGATGAAGAAGGGCGCTTCTGGTACGTCGCGCGCATTGACGACATGATCATCTCCTCCGGCTACAATATCTCGGGTCCGGAGGTCGAAGCGGCGCTGATGGAACACCCCGACGTCAGCGAGTGTGCCGTCGTCGCCAAGCCCGATCGCCTGCGTTTGACCAACGTCGTGAAGGCGTACGTCGTCCTCGCCGACGGCATCGCCGCGGACGAAGCCAAAGCAAGCGCATTGGGCGAGTTCGTGCGCAGCCGGATCGCGCCGTTCAAGTGTCCGCGTGAGATCGAGTTCGTCGCATCGCTTCCGCGTACGGAGACGGGCAAAGTCCAGCGTTTTCGCCTACGGCAAAAAGCCGCCGGCGAGGCGGAATGAAGAAGCCGGGCCTACGGCGCGCTCATGCCGTATAATCCGACGGAGCGGTGAGGTCTCCGCCCGCCTCGATGCCGGTTGCGTTGAAGGCCCACGTGAAGAGTGCGGCGCATGCAAGGTTGACGATTAGCGCGTAGAGGGCGAGATATCCCGCGATCGTCGTGCCACCGGCGCGTAGCGGGAAGACCGCGGAAAAATTCGTCGATACGGCCATCCACGTTGCCGCCAGCATGCCGGCCGCCCAGCCTAGCAGGAGCGCCTGCGGATGCAGACGGCGCGTGTACAACCCGAGCACCACGGCCGGGAATATCTGCAGGATCCACGCTCCGCCGAGCAATTGAAAGTCGATGGCGAAAGCCGGCTTGATGCGCGTGGCGATGAGCAGGCCCCCGCACAGCACGACCAGCGCGAGGATGCGAGCGCTTCTCGTTTCGATCGCCGGCCGTTCTTCGTTTGGCCGGAACGTTCGCAGGATATTGCTCGCGAAGAGGTTCGCCGCGCCGATCGCCATGATCGCCGCCGGAACAAGTGCGCCGACGACGATCGCGGCAAATGCGACTCCCACAAACCAGCTTGGGAAGTAGCGTTCGAAGAGATCCGGGATCGCGCTTTGAGGGTTGCTCGCGTGGATTCCGGCAGCGAGCGCGCAATAGCCGAGCAGCGCCAGGAAGCCGAGCAGAAGCGTGTAGAGGGGCAAGAGCGCGCAGTTTCGGCGGATGACGCCGGCGCTCTTGGCGGAGAGAACGCTCGTTATCGAGTGCGGGTAGATGAAGAGGGCTAGAGCCGATCCGAAGGCAAGCGACGCGTAGGCGAGATAGGACGGAGGCGCCGGCAGGATCGACCCCGGTTTCGGCGCTGCGGCAAGCGCCGTTTGCGCAGCTGCGAAGACGTGAGCCCAGCCCCCGAGCCGGGCTGGGATGATGATGATCGCGGCGATCACCGTGATATAGATGAGCGCGTCCTTCACGAACGCAATCGATGCGGGCGCACGAAGACCGCTGGTGAACGTATAGGCTGCCAGCAGCACGAAGGCGACGACCGGCGCCAGGACTGCGGCAGCGTGCGTCGGCGCTACCCCCGCGCGCTCGATGACGACCTGCATCCCAATGAGTTGGAGCGCGATGTATGGCATCACCGCGATCACGCCGGTCGCGGCGACGGCTAGTTCGAGCACGCGATTCCCGTAACGATCGCGCACGAAGTCGGCGGTGGTTACGTAGCCGCGGCGTTTGGCAACCGTCCAGAAGCGCGACATCACGAGGAAAACGAATGGGTAGGCGATCGTCGCGTAGGGGACGGCGAAGAACGCGAGCGCTCCCGCTCCGTATGCGAGCGCGGGCACGGCAATGAACGTGTAGGCCGTATAGAGGTCGCCACCCAGCAGGAACCACGAGACGATCGTCCCAAAGCGGCGGCCGCCCAGCGCCCATTCATCGAGCCGGTTCAGGTTGGGATGGCCCCAGCGTGCGGCGAGGAAGCCGAGAACCGTGACGGCGAGCACGAGCGTGCCGAAGACGATCGTGCCGCTAGTCACCGTGCGGCTCCCGCGTAGCCAGGTAGACCACCAGCACGAGCAGCGCGGTGAGGATCACCCATGCGAACTGGTACCAGTAGAAAAAAGGAAACCCGAAGAGCGCCGGTTTGCTGCGCGCGTAAAACGGCGGCCAGAGGGTCGCGACGAACGGAATCAGCAGCAGCCAGTACCAGGCCCGTTTGCCCATCGCGCTGTTTTTCGCGCGACGGCAGCGTTTCCTACGCGGTTCAGCGCTTCAACGGGAGCGTGCGTTCCGACCAAAGCGCGGTAAGCGAGACGCGACCCAGCGCCTGTGAGAAGGCCATGCCGCCTATGCACGCAACCGCGCCTGCGATCTGGTAGTTCGCAATCCTTGCGTGCAGCAGTGGGATGCTGAGCAGACCGGCAAGGACGGGAACCGCGAACTGGAAGATGGAGGTACGCGCGGCGCCCAGGCGCGATATGCCCCAGCTCCAAACCGGAAACGTGAGCACGATCGGAAAGAGGACGGCATAGCCGAAGATCAGCCAGTCGGCTAGCGGCAGATGCGCGTAGTTCTGGTGAAGCATCTGCGGGATCGCGCCGGGCAAGATCATCACCGTACCGATGCACATCGTGATCGCAACCAGCGCCACCGGCGTGTAGCGGTCCAGGAGTCGCGCGCTCAGGACGTTATAGAATGCAAAGATCGCCGCCGCCCCGAGCGCAAGCGCGTCTCCCAACCGGAACGCAGCGTGCCCGGAGAACGCGCCTTCGAAGATGGCCACCCCTACGAGAGCCACGAGCGCGCCGAGCCATCGGCCCGAGCGCACGCGTTCGATGCGCGCCACGGCCACGATCGCAAACGTGAAGATCGGGGTGAGACTCGAGAGCAGCGCGGTGGCGAAGGCCGTCGTATATGATAATCCCACGATCCAAAAATACTGGTAGACGCCGTAGCCGCAGGCCGCGCAGGCGATCAAGAGCGGCAGGTCGCGCACGTGCATGAAGAGGCGCTCGCGCCGTAGCACGGCCAAGAGGACGACCAAGGGCGTCATGATCAAGAAACGCATGCCGGTGAATGCGAGCGGGGCGATGCCGCCGAGCAAATGCTTCACGAGAACGGTGTTGAGCGCCCACATCATCACGCAATACGAAAGCGCGGCGTAGACGAGCGTCCGTGGAGAGTGCACGCTGCTCTCTTCGCTCTGGGCTCGAAAGAAACATCGAAACGGCGGCATTCTCAGTGTGGCAACATTCGTGCGCTAAGAGACGAGTATCGCCAGCGACATCGAGGAGAACGCTCTTGCACGTGAATTTTCGTACGTTTTTCGCGCTCGGTCTATCCGTGGCGGCGGCGCTGCTCGCCGCGTGCGGCGGCGGCGCCGGATCCGCGCGAAGCGGTAACCCGCTCCCGCCGGCCACCGTTTCGTCGGCGGCGCCCGGCCTCCTCAGTGCGTCGGTCTCGGGCACCGTCGTTGACCGCGACGCGGAGAGGCCGCTCTCCGGCGTCAGTGTCGCGCTGGAACCATGGACCCCGAGCGCAACGCCCCTCCCCGAGGGGACGACCGCGCCGGACGGGACGTTCGCCTTCACCGCGCAGCCCGGCGAGTATCTCCTCATCGTCGGAAGCGACTCGCAGCGCGACTCGCGCGCGACGGTCCACGACAACGTGACGCTGGGCGCCGGTACGAACCCGTTGAAAGCGCCGAACGCACCGCCGATGGCAAACCTCAAGAACCCGTTCACGGGCCAGCTCTACAGCGTACCGCAGCCGGCCTCGGAAACCAGCGGAGACTACCGGCTGATGACGCTCGACCCGGCTACGCAAGCGCCCTGCGTCCAGGCGGTCGACGCGCAGCGCGCGGCGCTCGGCCTCGCGCCGCTCGTACCCGATGAATGGCTCGAGGAGAACGCCTACGAGGTGAACCAGGCGCAGAACGCGCTTAATATGGGCGGCGGCTTCGGCGAAAGCTACGTAACGAGGCATGAGGACGCGGCGAACGGTCCTGCGTCATGCGCGGATTGGGTCACCGCCGACTTCAATCCGGCGTTCCAAGCCGTGTGGTCAGGCTACCCGATGGCAACCTCCACAGGCGCGCTGTGGTACGGCGGGGCCTTCACGGTCTTCGCAAACGCGGCGTATGAAAACATCGGCGAGGAGGAGTGGGGGTACGATCCGCGCATCGACACCGCG
>JAJXWN010000077.1 GCA_021781595.1 bacterium
GCGCCGCACCTTGGGGGCATAGCTCAGTTGGTAGAGCATCACGCTGGCAGCGTGAGGGTCAGGAGTTCGAGTCTCCTTGCCTCCACCAAGAAACGCCCGTTTCGTCGGGCGTTTTTCTTTTCCCGGCTCGAATGTGTTGCCATTCTGTTGCCGTCTGGCTCGGGGGCAGCGGTTATTCGCACCTGGTTCCTTCCGCGAAGGTCGCGCATGTCGGCTTTACGACCTGCGGGCACCCCGAATAGACGCGGCGCTACTTCCTGTTTCTGTTGCACTATCGCTGGCAGCGATAGCTTCATCGGGAATCTCCGGCTGATCGACCCAATCTTCCGGGAACTCGATCTTCGCTTCGACTCCCGCGTGCTCTTTAAGCAAGTAGAGCAGATTGCTTCCATCGACGAGTTCGATTGGCTTATTCGATGCGAACTCATCCGACGCGTGCCCGAAGCCGGACGTGGTGACGAGGATGCCTTTCGACGCGCCCTCGTTCAACAGCGTTCCATAGAGATCGCGCACCGCAGAGACGCCGACGGTGTTCTTGTAGCGCTTCGCTTGGATCACAACCTTCCCGCCCACGATCGGACGCATGTCCCATGCGACGCAATCGACACCGCCGTCGCGCGACGCACGCGTAAGGCGCGTCTGAAGCCCCATCTTCTCGAAGAGATTGGTCATCAGCTCTTCGAACTGCGTGGGCGTCAGCCCAGCGATGTTCGCGCGGTTGTCGATCCCGGAAAGCACGTCTTCGCTTGCGATGAAGCGCGGGTCAACCATATCGAATGATACGATCGGCTTCACCGGCTGCATCTCATGCGGGCTCGCGGATATGCGCGCGTTCAGGCCCTTGAGACAAGCGACCGGGTCGAGCTTCTTGAGATCGAACGACGCGAACTTATCGCGAGAAACCGACACGCTCAGGAGACACGGCATCACCTCCTGGCCGGTGCGCGGGTCGCTGGTTCGAACGAACGAATTCAAAACAACGCTTTGAATGCAGTGGTTGACCGCGTCGCCGTTAAGGAATACGACATGCAGCGCGCGTAAGGCCGTCTGCGCAACGATGCTACCGTACAGCCTCCGCCGGTCAGTTGCGCTGCGTTCCTTGCCGACGATCTCGTCGTTCGTTTTAACGTAGCGAAACGAGACGAACGTCGGAACGACGTCCACGTCAACGATGACGATCCCGATCGTGAGCTTGGATGCCGCTGAATCGTACCCCATCCGGTAGGTCGTTATGAACTTGTCGTGCTGGGATTGCAGAGCGCGCGTAAACACGTCGACCACAGCGGGCGCGTCCCCGTTGGAGCACCGTGTTTCGAGATCGCGCGCATAATCGACGCTTGCTCGGTGCTTATCATTCGCCGCCTCGACGAGCGCTGCGTGGTCCGCGCGACGACGCGCGATTTCTTCGTTTCGGGAAGTCTCGTGCTTTTGCCAGGCAGCAAATGCCTTTTCAAACGCTGCGTGCCGCTGGGCAACAGCGTTTCTCGCGCGTTCATCCAGCACTGGAACCAGCGAGATGAGGGTACGCTTCAGCCACGACGGATACACGACGAACTGCTCTGGATCCGGTTCCGGCCAGGGCTTTGGAAACTCGTCCTCATTAAGCGGTGGGACGGCCGGGCTCTCGATCAGGGTCGCGAAGTCGAATGGTTTGATCGAGAGGGAGCTGACGAGGATCGAGTCGATAGTCGCGACGGATTTCTCGGCGTCGTCCGTCTTTTCGCGCGCAAGCTCTTTTTGTTCAAGCGTATGCTGCTGGGCGAGGTAGCGATCAAGATTCATAGTTACCGGAGGCGATCCTTTCCATGCGAGCGCCAAGGCGATCCGTTGCGTCATGCTTCGCGTCATCGAAGGCGTGAGAGTAAATACTAAGGGTGATCGTCGCGGATTCGTGACCAAGGACTCCCGCCACAGTTACAGCGTCGCTGCCAGCGGCAATGAGGTGCGACGCCGCCGTATGTCGCGTATCGTGGAGTCTCCGCGTCGAGATGCTGGCGATGCGCGCGATCCGCGCGAAAGCCTTGGTCGCCGCCATCGGCGTTACGCGCTCGCCGAGCTCGTTGGTGAACACCGCTCCCGAATCTGCGTAAACACCGGCCGGAGCGCGCAGTCGTTCTTCCGCCTGTATCACTCGCTGCCGACGCAAGGCTTGGATTGCCCAGTCTGAGAGGCCTACGACGCGCTCGCGATGCGTCTTCGTATCCTTCAGTTCGATTAGGTTCTTCGTCTGCGAAAGTGATCGCCGGATGCGAACTTTGCGCGCATCTACGTCAACGTCAGCCCACGACAGACCGCACAGTTCGCCCCGGCGCGCGCCGGTGGCGAGCGCCAAGACAATGAACGAGCGCCACCGCGTCGATTTCGCTGCCGTGAGTAGGCTACGAATCTCGTCGTCGTTCAACGCCGTTCCCGCGTGTACCGAAGTAGTGGGTCGCGACGGTCTCGCTGCCTTCACATCGCAAACGTTACGTCCGACGTATTCGAGCCCGACCGCAAGTGAAAGCGCGGCATGGAGCAGCCCAAAAACGTTGTGAACCGTTTTCGGCGACAGAGGTTTGCCGCTGCGCCCTATCGTCGCGGCGAGCTCATTTTTCCACGCAGCGACCGTTGAAGGTTGAAGCTTCGCGAGTATGATCGAGCCAAGCTTCGGTTCGATGTACCGCTTCGATTTGAGCGAATACGTCTCGATCGTCGCAGCCGTATGATGCGTGGGATCGGCCTTGCAGTAATCAAGGTGCGCTGCCATCATCTGCGCGACAGTAAGGCTTTTCGGCGCGATGTTATGCCCCCGATCGCGTGCCGTTAAAGCGTCGCGCTCTGCTCGCTCCGCCTCGTCGCGGGTCCCGTAGGTCCCGATCGTTTTCCTGCTGCGCCTTCCGCCATCTCCTTGCACGTCGATCACGACCGTATAGCGATGCTTCCCATTCTTCCGGTCGCGAGAGCTCTTGCGCTTGTAGATGCTCACTTCGTTCCCTCCGCACCGGATATGATTCTGGAGACGGTCATCGTGCTAGTGCCAACCTCTGCGGCGATAGCGCGCAGCGAGAGGCCACGCTTACGCCCTTCAAGGATCGCGTCGCGGATTGCCGCGTGATTCTCGGCACCGCGCGCCTTCGCCGCCGCGCCCGCGTTGCGCGCTCCACGCGCGCGACCTTCGTCCGTGAGGTTGCCGGGATTGCCGAGTTTTACTCCGCGCGCCTTCGCTGCCGCGAGCGCGGCCTTCGTGCGGGCGCTGATCTTTTGCGCTTCTTCTTCCGCCATGCTGGCCTTGATATGCAGGACGAAGGTATCGTCATTCGCCGCATCCACGCAGATGAACGGCGTCCCGTGCTTAATGAGCCCCGAAATAAAGTGGACGTCGCGCGCCAATCGGTCGAGCTTCGCGATGAGGACAACGCCGCGAACGCGCCGCGCCGTGGCAAACGCCTTGGCGAGCTCCGGGCGATCAGAACGCCTGCCGGATTCGACCTCTGTGAAGGCTTGGTCGATCGCCAAGCCGTGCTGCGCGCAGAACGCCTCGACGGCGGCCTGCTGCGCCTCAAGGCCCAGGCCCGAGCGCCCTTGCTTCTGGGTGCTCACGCGGTAGTATGGGATCGCAATCGCCCGCTCATAAGTGACCATGTACATATTGTACCATATCCTTAGACGTTCGTTCAAGTATGCGAGACAATAAAATAGCGGTTAGCCGGGCCGTAGCCCCCGAGCCGCTTCGAGGTCGGCGATAGCACGCGACACTTGGCGATCTAAGCGACGTTCCGCGTCTTCAAGAATGCGACCGGCATGCGCTTCGTCATGATACGCGTCGCCCTGCGTTGCGTCGAGGAGGTACGTCTGCCGGAGCGCCTTCTCGTATGCTTTAGCAGCCTCGTCTCGATCGAACCGAAGGCGCGCGGCCGCATAGCCCATTCGGTCGAATACCCAGAACCCAAATTCGTAGACAGTGCTGCCAACGAATACAGGCGCGAACAGCGCCCGTGCTTGTTCGGCAATGCGCGCGACACGCTTCCGTGAGGCGGTGCCACACGTCGGCCACAGGTCCCAATACTCGCTCGGCAGTTCTACGCTCGCATCGCCCTTCGGCGCGCCCTCGAACACCTCGTAGAGTGCAGCGGCCGCACGTTCGAAGTCGTCTGCCGTCATGCGCTCGGCGTCCCCAAGGCGTTGCACGGCCTCAACGTTGCGTTCGTGATCGGCAAGGGCTTCGCTGCATCGTTCCAGCGCCTTGCGCTTCTCCTCGGCCTCATCGTGGAATCCGTTGAGGTGCGCCCGTTCGTACCGTCGCGCGCGACGCGATCGCCAAAGTGCGCTTACGATCCGCTCCGCAATCGCCATTTCGAGGGCAGTCTTCACGTCGAGCCCGGCGACAATCGCACGGGCGAACCGCAAGTATTCGTCGCTATCCTCGCCTTTAATAAGTATCGCGTCGGCGTAGAGCCCCGACCGAAGGGCGTTGACTGCGGATCGGCGCTTACCGGCAGGTGTTCTCGGCCCGCCACCGCGTTTCTTGGGAATCGAACTAGCGCGATCGCTGACAGGCTCGGCGTCGGGTACGACGACAGCGGGAAGCGAACTCGGGTTTGCGCTCATGCTGCACCCAGCGAACAATCCCGACAGAGCCATGTTCCGTCTCCCATGTCGAAGGCGAGGACGAGCTTCTTGCACGACCGGCAGAACCTACTACCGCCGGAAAGTTTACCGTGCGCCGGAAGCCCGTGCCTGCCCGGTAAGACCGCAACGTCCGCAACATTCTCGACGTCCACAGGGAACCGGCATGGCTCAGTAACGCCGGATACCTGCGAACTAAGCGAACTAAGCGAAGAAAGGCTCAAGTCGGTCGGACTTATTTCGCTTTGTTCGCTTTTTTCGCGGTGCTTTGCACGTTCAACGCGGGTAACGGCGTGGTGAACGATTCGGGGGCGTCCGTCCGTCGCGACCTTCGTCTGGCGGATCAAGCCGCAGGCTTCTAGGCGCGAATGCGCGTCCTTTAGACGAGCAGCCGAGACATGGCGCCCAAGCACGTTCTGTATCTCAGTACCGTCCAATCCGTTGGGCCAGGTCGCGCGGTATTGGTCTAGCAGTCGATTGTCGAGGTCGTCGGCTTGGCGACCACCGAAGACATGCTCCGCCGACGCCACGCAGTAATTCCATGCCGCTCGCGCCGCCGCGAGATGGTCGCGAGTGATATTGTCGACGCCGTCGAGGATCGCGTATGCCACCGAGAGCCGGAGCATCTGCGCGCGATTGCGAGCCGTTACCTCACCAATAAGACCTCCGCGGTCGGGCTCGCTCTGATAAACTTCATCCCAAAAAACTTCAGCCGCCGGAGTGCGGCGCATAACGAGCGGATGTTCGACGGCATAACGGATCACATCGTTCAGTCGCTTCGCGAGCGGCGCTATCGTATCGCTCGTGAGATTGCCTCCAGAGGGCAGCATCTTCGACCGGTGTGAGCAAACGAACAGGAACCGATTTGCGAATCCGCCTGCTATGTCGTTTCCCGAGAGTTTGCCACGGAGTTCGTCCGGCGTGATATGCGCTAGTACCGAGACGTGCGCGCAGTCTACGATGCGCGAGCCCTGCGCTCGGCGCGATTCAAGGCGAGCGCCGTCCCACGCTTGGCGCAGTATCGGCGAAAGAGTCGACCCCTCTCTGCCATTAACGGTGAGGATGCGAGCAAACTCCGGCTCAAAGACGAGGGCACGCATCTCCACGGGCTCGTAATCGTCTGCGTTCTGCACCTTTGGCGCGTCGAAGGCGGACACGAGCGATTCGCCAGAGCCAAACCCGCTCCGCTGCGCCGCAGAGAACCATTCGGGCGCAGCCGCGCGAAAAAATGGGCGTACCGCCGCCCACGACGTGCCCTTTTTCCCAGTAGACGTTTCTCCCACGATCGCGACGAAGAGACGCGCAGGATGGTCGTCGTCGCCCACGGTTAATTTGCGGCCAGGACCAGCGGCATTGCCTGCTGCCGCTAAAACGCTGAACAGCATCGCGGCGGGGTCCGCCTCCGTCTCTGGCAGCGCAGCGCGAATAATGTCTCCAGCCAGCCCGTAGAGCGCGTCCTCGTGGAGTGTCGGCCACGGATGCGCGTCGTCCCATTCTACGTCAACGGCTTGCACCGCATCGACGCTAGTGGGAGACTCGGCTGGCTTCGCCGCTTCGATCGCGGCGTCGAGCTCCGAATCGAAAGCCGCTGCATCGTCGGCGTACCGAACATGCAAGTCGGAGAGGTCTTTCATGGGAAGATTGGCGATGACGATCATCCCGGAGTAGCCGAGCTCCCGCAAACGCTTCGGCACGTTGACGGCGAATTTCAACCCTGCTTGGCCCGGCTCGCGAATGACGACGACGCGATCGAACGGCGCAACGTCTTCGAGTTCGAGCTTCCCGTGCATCGTCGAACCGGGAACGCCGAGCGCCGGCATTTTGTGAAACCACCCAGAGAGCGCATCACTTTCTCCCTCAACAACGAGCACAGTCTTATTCCACTTCGCCATTTGCGCGACACGATCATAGCCATAGACGCGCATCGCGTACGCTGCCCCCGGTTCCCATGTTGTTGTGTGTGAATCCGCTCGCGCACGGATACGCGGACGGGCTGCGCCATTAGTGAATCGGATCCCGTTTGCGTCGAGCTCGACGCCGTACTCTGTGAGAAACGCGATACGCAACCGTTTGCGGTCGGCGAACTTTTCAAGTTCACTCATGGCCGATGTTCTCCTCAAGCCAACGTGCGGCTGATGAGTGATCGCGCGCGATGTCGAGCACGATGCAGAGGGCAAAGAGCCCGCCGTGAGCGCCGCATCCGAAACATCGGAACCCACGTTCAAGGACGTGAAAGCTCGCAGTCTTTTCCGCGTGGACAGGGCAACGCATCATGTCGTTGCGATTCGGCTCGGCGAACCCGGCGAGCGAAAGAACGTCGCGCGCAGTAACGCGCTCGGTGATCGAAGAAGTCTGATCTCGGCGCGTCGAGGTGTAGGCTCGGCGCGTCATTATTTTCTCGCCTCCCCAAGGACCTCAACGGCATGCCCGTCGCGCGCAGGCAGCCAGCCGTAACGGCCGACGATGTAGCGGATGATCCGCTCGTGCGCGCTACTCATTGTCGCTCGCCTCCGCTTCACGCGCTGTTATGAATCTCGCGAGCTCCGCGTAACTGATTAGGCGCCTGCGACCAATACGGATACTCTTCAGTTGGCCGCTACGGCAGAGAGCCTTGACGGTAGAGAGGCTTACGTCGAGCATAGGGGCGACCTTCGCTAATGAGATCGCACCTGTGCTTGCCACATTACCCCGCGGCGAAGGGTGATTGGCGCCTTGCGCCGTCGAATAATCGAGCATGCCTCAAGTTAATCGCAAGTCCGAGGGTTCCGCGACTTTACCAAAATGTACTAAATCCGGGAAGAACAAGACTGGTCGGAAAGTCCATCGGCTAGAGCGTCAAGAGTATGGAGAAGCGTGCGCCTTCATCAAGCGAATGATCAAAAAAGCAGGCTTAGGGAACGCCACAAGAGCGGGCTTGACGTGGGCGAAGCTCGCGGAAGGTAATGACGCCAAGTTATTCTTGCGTGTACTTCGACCAGGCGCGGCGAAAGCTCATGGGTCGCGCGTCGATGGGCACAAGGAAGTTCCGCTAACACTGATATGGCAAGCCGTTGATGCACTCTTTGCTCTCGATCCCGTTGCATTCGACGGGGATCCTGTGGCAGAGACTCCAGAACGCCTTACGCCCCGATGGTGGCCTACACGCAAACACTTCGGCGGGCTCAGCGCTGCGGAATGGTGGAGAGAAGAAGGCTTCGGCGCTGATGCGTTCTATTTCGGCGTCGGTGCTGACGGTGCCCCGCTCGACCAAAAACTTCACGCCGCCGCTGTTTGGATTGCGCGCGAGCTCTATCGCAATGGAGCCATATCGAAGCGCAGATCGGAATCCACGCGCCTGCGCGACGCATTATTCTCGATCCTTGATTTAAAATGTCATCGCGACGGGGAGACGGCTTTAGGCTACATGAGTCGCGTCGATTCTTACGAGCGTCGTCGCAAGAGGGCCAACCGCAGTCACAAAGGCCGATCCTCTACGACTTAGTCTCATGCTCCCAGTATATTATAACTAACGTTATTTATGAAACGCTACACTAGTACCCGCCGCACTTATTGGTGCCCGTTTCTTTATCTGCAATGTCGGGTGGGCTCCATGAATCGTTCACATCGCCGTTGTAGTTCTTGTGGGCTTCCTTGATGAACGCACGCGCTACGCTCATGTTCAGGCGCGAGTCCGCGCGATTGCAGGACGACATCGCGACAACGCCGCTCCACGCAAACTGCTCGAACTCTGCAAGGTTCATATACATTCGCGCTACGCTGTCCGGCAACTCCATTACGTTCGGCTCGTCGGCCTGGAACTTGCGGTCGGCCTGCATAAAGTCGTAGTACGCGGTCCCAGGGTGTATGCGCTCCGCGACCTCCGATTGCGTTCTTGGGAACTTCGGCGCGAGAATTGATTGTGCGTCTGAATAGAGGCGGTCGCCACGCGCCAGAAACGCCGCCGCCCGCTCCTTCACGCCGACGGGAATAGGTTCCAGAGTCGGAGGTGGCCCGGTGCTATCGCGAGTTTGCGCGCTCAAATCGGGAGCCGCCGTCGCCGTGCCAGATGCCGAGGCGTCAGAAAACGTTGTCGGCCCGGTATAGGCTGGTAGCGGCGTGCTCGAATCGCTAGACTGCGCACTCTTACTCGACGTGCAGGCGACAAGCGAGGCAAAAAGCAGCGCAAGAACGGCGAAACTTTTGCTAGGCATGCGGCTAGTATCCTGGAAGCTCGTAGCGAGAGACGCAGCCTTGGTTCCCGTTGTCATCTGCCACGATGACCCACAGCCCGTTCGGGTCGGGGTCGCTGACAATATGCTGAAGCTGGCTCGCTTCCGTGGAGGGTTTTTGATTGGACATCATGCGGCCTGAGCCTCTCGCCGTTCGAACTCCATAGGTGAG
>JAJXWN010000078.1 GCA_021781595.1 bacterium
TCCGGATCATAGAACCTACCACTCCGGGTTTCGGAGCGCCGCGAAAGAAACTTGAGGCGTACGGCCCAGAGCAGACCGTATCTTTTCGTACCTTAATGAACGTTTCAAGCGCGCGAAGGGTGCCCGAGCCGCGCTCAGGCGGGGAGTCCTCGCAAGGCTTTGACGAGCGCGCCTGCCAATGCGACGGGGCCGAGCACGCACATCCAGCGCCCCAGCCACATCCCGGCACCCGCGCCGTTGGAGCCCGTCGCAGCCATGAAGGCACGCCAGGATACCTCGGCCAGCGCGTTTTGCGAGAGATGCATGGCAACCGGTTGAAGTGCCGGCGACAACGCGTTGATGAACGACACGTCCTCCAGAAACAGCACGCAGAGGGCCAACCCTGCTATCCCCGTGCCGAGAGCGAGGGGTAGGCGCCAGACACTATAGGCTATGACGAATACCGTCAGCACGAGGAACGGCGCCAAGTAGACCGTGATCCCCGATGGTATCCATGGTATGGCAGCGAGTGCCAAGCCAACCTTGGCCAGCGGCCTCGCCCCTGCGCCCCGCGCGTTGAGCACGAGCGCGCACGGCAAAGCAGCTGCCAGCGCATCCACGTGGAGAAACGTGCCTCCAATCAGCGCGAAGACGCTCGGCGCCAGCACGATGAACGCGCGATCGCGGTAGGCACGTACGACCGCCGACGTAACGGCGACGGCCGTCACCAGGGCACCCTACGCCACCGCACCGCCCGCAAGATACGCAAGGCGCGTGGGAACGCCGAGTTGATAGAGCATCGGCGCGAGTGTCAACTGCCGGACGAAGTTGCGCTCCGACAGAGCATGCGCCGGAAGGACGCGCGCCAGGTACTCCAGGTTCGCATGCCAGCCCAGCATCGCGACGGAGATCGCGGCAGCGACGAGCAGGATCGCCACGAGCGTCGAACGAGCCCGCCGTTCATGGACAAACAACACCAGCAGCACCGGTAGGGCGACCTGCGGCAACACCAGCGTCGCCGCAGCGCAGCATGCAGCACGTCGCGGCCGGTCGCGCCGCAATGCAAGAGCGCTTGCCGCCAGACCCAAGACCGCCAAAGGCGCGAGTTGCCCCAGCGCAAGCGCGGAAGCAGCATCGCCGCTTACGACCGCGAGCGCAACGACCGGCCAGGCTAGCCCAGACAGCCGCTGCAGTATGACGATGGTGAGCGCAACCGCCGCGCACAGCCCGAGTAGCCACAGCGCGGCGGCTGCGCCGAACGGCAGCATCGTCAGCGGTGCAACCAGCGCGAAAACGTATCCGGGCAACGGGGCAGGCATCGCAATCCCAGCGCTCCCGTGGGGGAGATACTGAGCAAGAAAAGACGCCTCGCAACGCGCGATCGGCTCCTGCAGGTATGGGTTAGCACCTCGAAGAGCGACTCGCGCACCGCAATAAAAGGCATGAAAATCGATAAGGGGCGGCCGGCTCGATACGGCGACGTAAGCGCGCAACCCGATTAGCGATGCGAAGAGCAGCACGCCCGTCAGCACCGCAGGTAACGGAGCGGCGCGTACCGCGCGCGAAATCTCCCGCATGCCGCTCGTTTTCGTACCCACTCCACTCGGCAACCTGCGCGACATCACGATTCGCGCGCTCGACGCGCTGCGCGAGTGCTCGCTCCTGGTCGCCGAAGACTCGCGCGTGTCGCGCAGGCTGCTCTCAGCGCTGAATCTGCCCGGAAAGGAGACCTGGACCTACCACGAGCACAACGCCGCCGCCACGACTCACCCGATCCTCGAGCGCGCGCGTACCGAGCTCGTGGCGGTCGTCACCGACGCGGGTACCCCGGGCATCTCCGATCCGGGCGCGGCGCTCGTGGCCGCCGCGCGTTCGGCCGGCGTAGCGGTCGAGGTCTTGCCTGGGCCGAGCGCGGCCATCGGCGCCGCCGTCCTCTCGGGGTTCCCGCTGCGGCGATTCGTCTTCGAAGGCTTCCCACCGCGCTCGAGTGCGGCGCGGCGCGGGGCGTTTGCGGAGAGCTTCGGGCTCGGCATTCCGAGTATCTGGTACGAGTCGCCGCAGCGCGTCCGGGCAGCGCTCGCCGACCTCGCCGCCGTCGATCCGCACGCGCAGGTCTTTCTGCTGCGCGAGTACACCAAACGCTTCGAGGAGCAGCTGCTCGGGACGGCCGCCGAGGTCTCCGGGCGCCTCGCCGAGCCGGTGCGCGGCGAGATCGCCCTGGTGGTGCAGCCGAGCGCTCGCGCCGAACGGGCGGACGCCGCAGCCGCGCCGGCCGATCTGGACGAGCGAATCGACGCCCTGCTCGATAGCGGCCAGAGCGTTTCGTCGGTCGCGAAGGCGCTGGCCGGCATCGGTTACGGAGAGCGCCGCCACATCTATGCCCGCGCGACCGGCCGCAAACGCTTGCGGAGGGAGACCAACGGCTCGTAGCGATTAAGGTTAATAACGATGAGCTCCCGCGCGTTCTACGTCACCACGCCGATCTATTACATCAACGGCACGCCGCATATCGGCCATGCCTATACCACCGTCGTTGCCGACGTGCTCGCGCGCACGGCGCGCACGCAGGGCGACGCGTTCTTTCTCACGGGCACCGACGAGCACGGGCAGAAGGTCGCGAACGCGGCCGCCGAGGCCGGCGTCGCCCCGCAAGCGTGGTGCGATCGCCTCGTGGAGCATTGGAAAGATCTCTTCGCTCGGTTCGAGATCTCTTACGACGACTGGATTCGCACGACGGAGCCGCGGCACGAACGCGTCGTGCAAGCCGTCTTCGAGCAGCTGCGCGAGAGCGGCGACGTCTACCGCGGCACGTACGAGGGCTGGTACTGCGTTCACGACGAGACGTTCTGGCTCGACTCGAAGCTCGCCGGCGGGAAGTGCCCGACGTGCGGGCGCGGGGTGGAGTGGCTCGCCGAAGACGATTGGTTCTTTCGCCTCTCCAAGTACAACGACCGGCTGTTGCGGCATTTCAAGGAGCATCCGCAGTGGGTGCGGCCTCGCACCGTCTACAACGAGATGCTCGCGCTTCTCGAGGAGGGGCTGGAAGACTTCAGCATCTCGCGCGCAGCCTTCGATTGGGGCGTGCCCGTCCCGGGCGGCGGCGGCGTCATCTACGTCTGGTTCGACGCGCTGCTCAATTACATCTCGGCGATCGGCTGGTCGCACGACGATGCAACGTTCAAGAAATTTTGGCCGGCTTCGGTGCAGTTGATCGGCAAGGAGATCGCACGCTTTCACACGATCATCTGGCCCGCGGTGCTGTGGGCTCTCGGCGAGGAGGCACCGGAGCTGGTATTCGCGCACGGATGGATGACCACCGATGGGCAGAAGATCGGAAAGAGCCTGGGGAACGCGAGCGACCCGTTCGCGGAGGTCGATCGCTTCGGCGCGGATTCGCTGCGCTACTTTCTGTTGCGCGAGGCGCCGTTCGGCAGCGACTTCTCCTATTCGGAAGAGAAGATCGCGCAGCGCCACAACAGCGATCTCGGCAACGACCTCGGCAATCTCTTTCACCGCACCCTCGCGATGTTGCACAAGTACCGCGAAGGGATCGTGCCCGCCGTTCGCCCGCCCCTCGAAAATACGTCCTTCGACAGGCTGCGGTTCGCAGATTTGCCTGGGCGCGTTCGGGCGTCCATTCTGGATCTGCGGTTCCGCGACGCGCTGGAAGCAGTCTGGGAACTCGTTACGGCGCTCAACCGCACGATCGACGAACGCAAGCCGTGGGTCTTGCATAAGGAGAACCGCGCCGACGAGCTCGACGCACTGCTCTACGATCTGTGCGAGGGGCTGCGGTGGCTAGCCATCCTGCTCGCACCCGTCATGCCGGAGCGCGCCCGAGAGATGTGGCGACGGCTCGGCCTTCGCGACCGCATCGATGCGAACTGGGATGAAGCCCTCGTATGGGGAGGCTTGCCCCCACAAACGCAGACCGTCGCGGGCGACGCTCTCTTTCCACGGGTCGAGTTAATTTCGAGTTAACGCTGCTATGCGCAGCCGCCGCACGATCGCGATCCTGATGCGACTGGCCGTGCTCGGCATTGCCGTGCTCTGGACCGCGCTCGGAGCGCCCGCCGAAATCGCGCGGCTGCGAACCGGTGACCGCATCGCCGTGCTCGTCCTCTTCGCCCTGCACGTCGCGCTCCTGCGCACGAACGTCTGGTTCGTCTCGGGATCGTTCCGCCGCGGGAGGCGCCACGAAGGCGGCCGGCTCCCGCTCGAACTCCCCATCGACATTCTGCTCTTGAGTGCGTACGGCGGCGTCACGACGGCCGCCGCGATCCTGCTCTCGTACGCCCTCGCGATACCGATCGAGGGCCGGTCCAGCGTCGCTCGCAGGCTGCTCGACGGCGGCCTCGAGGCTCTCGCGTGGTTGCTCGTCGGGGTACTGCGCATGCGAGTGATGCCGGGCCTCGACGCCTATTCGATACGAGCATTCGCCGGTTTCACCGCGTTTTACGTCGCGTGCGTCTTCGCCTACGTTATGGTACTGGTCGACCCCGCGCGCACCTTCGGCGACGGCATCGCTCTGATGCGCCTGTGGCGGCAGCACGCAACCGATACGCGCCTATGGAGTTCGACGCTCGCGCTCGCCGCCTGGGGATGGACGTCGGACCAAATCTTCGTTCGCGACGGCGGTCTCCTTGCGATCGCCGCGCTCGCTCCCCTGCCGTTCCTCGCCGCCACGCTGCGCGCCGTTTACGATTACCGCTTCGAGCTGCACCGCCTGCGCCTCGCACGCGACGCGGTCCAGGCGATGCTGGTAGCGCGCGACCCGCTGCCGCCGATGAACTCCATACTCGCGAGCCTTCACACGCCAGAATCGCACGAAACGCTGCAAATCTACGCAACCATGCACGCGCGCGACGAACGTTTCGTTCCGCTTGCGAGCATCGGCCCGGCCCCCGGACCCGAGCAGATCGAGTTTTGCCGGCTGGCTCTGCGCGAACTCTCGCAGAGCGAACGCTCGACCGCCACGTTGCAAACCCGCACGTTCGTCGCCATGGCATACGCAGTTCGCTCGGTCGACGAGATGCTGCTTGGCGCGCTCGTCGTGCACCGGCCGCCGCACACCGCTACGCTCACCCCCATACGCCGCTTCGAACAGGCCGCAGGTGAGCTCGCCCCCTTGCTGCGCGACTTCCGCACCATAGCGGTGACGCAGAACGCCGCGACGATCGACGGGCTTACGGGACTTGCCAACCGCCGCGCGATCTTGGAAGTACTGCGTGACCATATCGAGGCCGTGACCGTCGGCAACCCGTGCGCGGTGCTCCTCCTCGACATCGACTATTTCAAGAAGATCAACGACGAACTCGGTCACCCAACGGGCGATCGCTGCCTGCGCATCATCGGCGCCACGATCGCCGCCGGCATCCGCACCCACGATCGTGCGGGGCGCATCGGTGGAGAAGAGTTTGTCGTCATGATGCCCGACACGAACGGCGATACGGCGCGGGTCGTCGGAGAACGGCTGCGCGAAGCGATCCAGCGGGCCGACATGCGGCACGCCAACGGCCGGCGGGTAACGGCCAGCGTCGGCATCGCCGTCGCGGTCGCAAGCGATACCGTCGATTCGCTCATAGCGCGAGCCGACCGCGCGCTCTACGAGGCCAAGCGCCTCGGCCGCAATCGCGTCATCGAGCTGCCGGCTTAGGAGGTTGAGGCCGCGCCGAACTTTGCCGAGATCGGCAGCGTGAGGTTCGAGGAGTGAATCGTAGAGACTTTGCCGCTCGGATCGAGATATGCCATCGCCTGGCTCACGGCGACCGCCGCTTCGGAGGCACCGCATGCGATCAACTTGAGTTTGCCGGGGTGAGCGACGATGTCGCCCGCGGCGAAGATGCCCTTGACGCTCGTCTGCATCGTGAGCGGGTCGACCACGACGCCGGTGCCCTCGGTGGCGATCCCCCACGTGCGCAGCTGATCGACGTCGGAGACGAAGCCGAGCGCGGCCAGGACCGCGTCGCACGCAACCGTCGTCTCTTCACCGCTCTTGCGATTGACGTAGGTGACCGCCTCGACCGCACCGTTTCCGTGCACGGCCAGCAGCTCGTGGTCGGGCTGCCGAACCTCGACGGTCGACTGCTCGACGCGCTCGACGGTGTGCGCGTGGGCGCGGAACTTGGAACGATGGACGACCAGTACGTGGGCCGCGCGCGGTTCGAGAGCGAGCGCGTAATCCAAAGCCGAGTCGCCGCCGCCCACGATGACTACGCGCTTGCCGGCAAACGCATCGAAATTCTTCGCGTAATAGTGCACGCCTCGCCCTTCGAACGCCGCCGCCGTCGGAGCCGGCAACTTGCGCGGGGTAAACGCCCCGATGCCCGAGCAGAGCACGATGCTGCGCGTGAAATGACTGCCCTTGCCGGTCGCGATCTCGAACGTGCCGTCTTCACGCGCCGCGATGTTTCCAACGCGCTCTTCAAGGCAGACCGCGTGCGGCCATTGCATGGCCTGCTCGACGCAGCCCGTCACCAAATCTCGCGCCAAAATCGCGGGGAAGCCCGGCATATCGTAGATGTACTTTTCGGGATAGAGCGCGAAGAGCTGGCCGCCGAGCTCGGCCAGCGCTTCGATGACCTTAGCCTTGGCACCGCGCAGACCGGCGTAAAACAGAGCGAACAATCCGCTCGGGCCGCCGCCTATTACCGTAATGTCGTAGAGTTCCACGAGCGCTATTTCTACGGCGAACTCCCGCCGCCTACCAAAAATGCGGCCACCTAGTGGGATCCGAGCGGTCGGAGCGGCCGGAGCGGTCGCTCAGATAGATTCTTGCGTTTGCGCCTCAACGCCGTGCGAAAAGAGTTGAGCGATCGTGTCCATCATCAGGACAAGGCGTCGGCTATCAGGCGCAACTCTCACAAATCCGAAGCGTTGGTAGTAGGGAACGACCGCCTCGTCGATTGCATCCACGACGACGCACGTTGAAGCGACCGCGCGGGAAACTTCGTGCGCCTGTTTCAGCGCATCGATCAATAAGAGCTCACCAATGCCCTTGTGTCGCATGTGCACTGCGACGGCAAGACGCCCAAGGAGCGTTGCGCCGACCCGGTGGCTCGGAAATTTACGCGTCTTCCGCAGCACATCTGGAATATCGAGCCCTTCGATCATGTGACTCGACAGCGTGTAATAGCCGAGAATCGTTGCGGGATCGTCTTCGCCGACGGCGACGAATATGGCCGCAAGACTCTTGCGTTTAGCCTGGTACGCGATCTCGTGCAGATAGCGGTCGAGGACGTCGTTGCCTGACGTGAAGGCGAGGTGTTTGTGGTGGCTATTGAGGGGCTCGACATGGTTCATCGGCTTTCTACGTCGGTCTCATACCGCTTGAACGCCGCGCGCAAGCGGTCGTTCGGAGGCGGCGGGTTCATCAAGAGATCGACAAATAGAGCACTAGCCTCCCCCCGCAGCTCGAGCACTTCGTGTTCCTGGAGAACGCGATGGGCGCGTTCCTCGGCGCTGCGGATCAAGAACTCCGTGAGCGTTTGTCCCTCAAGGGCAGCTGCCCGCTCGAAGAGTTTTTTCTGATCGGGCTTGGGACGGAAGTCGATACGAGTGCTCGCACGCTTACGTGCCCGAACAAGCGTATTATCGTCTTCCTGAATCTGAAGCATGGCGTGGCCCTCCATGGGTTTCATAGAGCTATTGTACACAAATTATCCGTACGGCACCTTAAGATTGTACGGACGGCATCCGTACAGTCTTAAGGCGGACGCTCGCTCTGGGCGGATCCTGCCGAGCGGAGTCCACCGGAGGCGCTACCGAGACGATCCGATCGGCGTCTCGTGGCACCGTTCGCAGATGAAGGCCGCACCTTGCATGCGAAGGCGCAGACGATGATCGACACGCATGCACACGTCCACGACAAGGCCTTCGACTCGGACCGCGACGCCGTAATCGAGCGGGCGCGGGCCGCTGGGGTCGAGCGGATGATCGTGGTCGGCTGCGACCTCACCGATAGCGATGGCGCCCTCGCATGCGCGCGGCGCTACGGGTTGCACGCATCGGCCGGAGTGCATCCGCACGAGGCAAAGGACGCGCCGGAGGATCTCGCCTCGGCTTTCGCGCCGTTCTTCGAGCATCGCGAAATCGTCGCGATCGGCGAGACCGGCCTCGACTACTACTACGACAATAGTCCCCGCGGCGCCCAGCAACGGGTTCTGCGCGCGCAGATGCGGATCGCGCGCGAGCGGAAGCTGCCGGCGATCTTCCACCTCCGCAACGCCTTCGACGACTTCGTCGCGATCCTGCGCGAAGAGTGGCGCGATGGGATGCGCGGCGTGATTCATTGCTTCACCGGCGATGCGCTGCAAGCCCGAACCTACGTCGAGGAGTTTGGCCTGAAGCTCGGCATCGGCGGCGTGCTGACCTTCAAGAGCGCGCAACCCGTACGCGACGCGGCGCGGGCGATCGGCATCCAGCACCTCATGCTCGAAACGGACTGCCCGTATCTCGCACCGGTCCCGCATCGCGGCCAGCGCAACGAGCCCGCCTTCGTTACCGAGACCGCCGCGGCGCTCGCCGATCTCCTCGCGCTGGACCTCCGCGAGGTCGCCGAGCATACCACGCGCACGGCGGCCGCGCTCTTCGGGTTAGGTTGATCGCAGCGGTTTGCCGGTAGCCCAAGCCGCTTCGAAGCGGAGCTCGAGCGCGCGCGCTATCGATGCGCGGTTCGTACGCAACCCCCAATCCAGCTGATCGCCGTGGAAGTACGACGACGTCGCGTTGGCCGAACCGACCCACGCACGGTGCCCGTCGACGACGGCCATCTTTTCGGTCGAGCGACCGACTCGGATGCCGACGCCGGCCCGCGCGAGGAGCTGCAGCCCATGCAGCGCCTGCGGCTTCAGATCGCGCGCAGAGACGATCAGCCGGCAGCGTACGCCGCTCGCCGCCAACGCCTTCAGCGCGGCATACGTCGTT
>JAJXWN010000079.1 GCA_021781595.1 bacterium
GTCATGCTGGGAATCTCCAACTGGATGCTCGCCGCAGTGACGACCGAACAATCCGCGTACTGGACGTTTTTTTGGCCGTTGGTAATCAGCGGGATCGGCCTTTCGCAGATATTCGTTCCGCTCTCGGTGACGGTTCTCGGCGGAGTTCCGCAAAGCGACGTGGCGGCGGCAGCGTCGTTCTTCAATCTGGCCCGCCAGGTAGGGGGCAGTATCTCTACGGCGGTCTTGGTGACGCTCCTCGTGCGTGGCATCACGCAACATCAAAGCGCGCTCGATGGTGCCGTCACCCTGCACGCAACGTCCGCGTTACAATTTCTCCAAGCTAACGGCGGCGAGCATTCGCTTCGCGCCCTGCACGATCTCGCGAGCCTGGTAACGCAACAGGCGCTGGTGCTCTCGTATGCTGATACCTCGCGTTGGGTAGCGATAATCTCGATTCTCTTGGCTCCGCTGGTGGGGTTGCTGCGCCGTCCGCGTCTGCCGGGCATTCCCTTGAAAGCCGAATAGGAGTTCTCGTGTACCGACGTCTTATCGCACTACTCGCTCTAGCCGGATGCGGCGCGCTCTGCGCCGCGCCAGCCGTGGCGAAGATCGCCCTCGCGAGCGCGTTGCGTCCGCATCCGGCACCGGCGCCGCGCGTTACCCTTCCGCCTCCGCCGGCGGCTGCGGTGCTGCCGCCGGTACCCGCCGTGGCGCGCGGCTATGCCGCTCCGTCCGCGAACGTGCCGTCGGCCGAAATCGAAGGCGTGACGCAACGGCCGTTCGTCGGGCTAACGCTCGAAAATGCAATCGGCATGGCGCTCTCGCAGAATCCGGACCTTGCGGTCGCACAGGCCGATCGCGCGATTGCGGGCTACCAAATTCAAGCGGCGAAGGGCGCGTACGATATTCGCCTCTCCTTACAGCCGTCGTATCAATACGCGAAGACGGCTCCGTCGAACTCGTTCTTTGCCGGACCTCAATTCGGGCCGCTCGTCTCAGAGACGACCGGCGTCTCCGCCGGCGCCTCGGGAATACTGCGCGGCGGGCAGCAGTACAGCGTGAGCGTGCAAGGCGGCAGCCTCTTCAGCAACAACGTCATAAACTCGTTCGACCCAACCTATCCAACGTTGTTTTCGGTCGGTTTTTCCCAGCCGCTCGCGCGCGGAGCCGGTATCAATCCCGCCGGCCGGGCCCTGCAATTAGCGCAGATAAATGCCGATGCCGTCGACGCGCAGACGCTTGTGGGGATAGAGAGCACGGTCGCGCAGGTCGAAGACTCGTACTGGGATCTCGTGGCCGCGTGGCGCAACGTAGCGATTGCGGAGGAGGCGCTCAAGCAGGCTGTCGCGCAGCAGCGCAGCAACGAACGCCTAGCCAAGCGGGGCGCGAGCGCGCCGATCGACGTCGTGCAATCGAACGCCCAGGTCGAGATATTCCAGGACAACGTTTTTTCGGCGCTGCAGAGCGTCGCCCAGATCCAGAACCGGCTCAAGGAGCTTCTCTTAGCCAATCCAGCGGATCCGGCGTGGGCGGCGAACATCGTGCCGACGACCCCGGTGCTGCAGCTTCCAAAGCAGCCGTCGCTCGCCGCCTTGGTGATGACTGCGCTTCGAAACCGTCCGGAGATCGCTCGCATACGTGACGAACGCCGCGCGGCTGACGTTGACTTGGCATATGCGGAGAATCGCTTGAAGCCGCAGATCGACCTGAACCTCGGCTATACCAGCAACGGTTTTGCCGGTCAGCCGACCAATCCCAATGCTAGCCCGTTCGCGCAGAGCAGCGCGCAGCAGGTCGTCGCCATCGATCAGCTGATCACTGCGGTGAACAGATCGCTCCCCGCTAACCAGCAGATACCATACTTGATGCAGGCGAACGCCCCGGTCCCGGGATACTTGATAGGCGATCTCGGCCAATCGATCAAGAACCTGACGGCCGACAGGTTTCCGAGCTTTTCCGCCGGCATTCTGGTGACCCTGCCGCTGGGGCACGACACCGCGCACGCGGATCTGGCGATCGCGCGAGAGCGCGAACGCATCGAACGCCTGCAGGAGGCAAATATCATCCAGCGCGTGACCGTCGAGGTGCGCGATGCCTTGCAGGCCTACAAGAGCGCCGTCGCCCGGCTGATTGCAGCGCGCGCGGCCGCTCAGGCTTCGCAGCAGGTGCTGGCAAGCGAGATGCGCCGGTTCCGCAACGGCGCCTCCACCACGTTCCTCGTCCTGCAGCGCCAAGTAGAGCTCGCCGACAACCGCGGGCGCGAGCTGCAAGCGCAGACGGATCTCAATAAGGCGGTCGTGGAGATCGAACGCTCCACCGGATCGATCCTGAAAGACAACGATGTCGACCTGACGACGTTAGGCCGAGGGGCACTCAAGCCATGAAGGAGAAGGTCATGCGGTTCGGTCACTCACCCCTTCGCAGACTCTCGGAACGAAAGATCCAGGAGCGTAACGCCGTCCTCTACCGGCGCGAACTCGAGCGCTGGAACCATCGCGTTCCCGTCCTCAAGTAGCGCGCAGGCTGCCGGCGGCGTCCCGATCGACCAGCCAGGTCAAACGCCCGCCACGCGGCGCGACGATCTGTACCGGATAGGTCGTCGGAGCGTAGGGACCCTCCAGCACCATTGCCAGGACCGTGGCCTTCTGCGCGCCCTGCGCCGTAATCGCGATGTGGCGTGCGCTGTTGATCGCGCGCGGCGTGAGCGTGAGACGATAGCCCTGCATTCGCTCGACGTATGGCGCGCGCACGAGCTCCGCGTCGTCGGTCATCGGGTCTGTGCCGGGAAAGAGCGAGGCCGTGTGACCGTCCGGGCCCATCCCTAGCAATACCAAGTCGAACGCCGGCGGATCGCCGAGATCCGCGCGCAGTAGTTGCGCGTACAGGCGTGCAGCCTCGCTCGGATCGTCTTCGCCGTGCATGCGGCGAACGTTCTGCCGTGGGATCGGCACGGCCCGAAGGAACGTATCGCAGGCCATCTTGTAATTCGATTGCTCATCGTCCGGAGCGACGCAGCGCTCGTCGCCGAAGTATACGAATACGTCCTTCCACGGGACCTGCGCAACGCGCCGTTCGGCCGCCAAGAGTGCGTACGCGGCGCGAGGGGTCGTCCCCCCGGCAAGCGCTACGTAAAAAGCGCCGCGCTCGGCAACGGCGGCCCTTGCCCGGTCGACGAAGAGATCGGCGAGCGCGGCGGCCAGTTGCTCGGCGTCCGGGTAGATCCGAACGTTGCCGCGGTTATGCTTCGTCAGGTCGGTTGCTCCGGCGTTCGAGTACGGCCCGCGCCATTTGGAGCGAGCTGCGGAATACGTCGTCACGGCGCGGCGAGAGGATAGCGCGCTCGATGAGTGCGACGATATCGATATGGTGCAAGGGGACGCAGCGTTCAGGGCGCGCAAACTTTCCCGAAACCGCGAGGGCGGCGAGATCGGCGGTGCCGGGCTCGAGCGCCGCGGTAAACGTCGAGTCGCCGGACTCGAGCGCGATGCGGTGTACGCGCCGCGGATCTCCCTCGCGTGCGATGGTGAAGTGAATCTCGGCCCCAGCGCCATCGCAGAACGCGTCGCTCGTATGCGGCTGCCAGCCGAGCCGGCTAGCGAGCCAGCCGACGATATACAACGCCTCCGAATCGGACCCAGCGGCGATATCGATGCGGGAGATCGTGCCGATCTCGCTTGCGAGCTCGGGGTCGTCGAAGAATTGCGCGATCATATCCTGCCACGACAGCAGGCGCATGTATGCGAGGTCGTGCACGGCGATGCTTTCGTGCGCCTCGACGAAGCTGGCGAGTTCGCGCAACGTCCCCGCCGTGCTATCTGAACGCGACGTATCGACGACGAGGCAATCCGCGATCTCGGAGAGGCGCCCCAACCGTTCGTCGCCGGCGACGTGCGCTCCAGCCCAGTAGAGGACGGTCTCGACGTTCGGGACCACGAGCGCGTGTGCGACCGAGAAGAGTTCAGGTGCCTGCATGCCGCTCACGCCGATGGTTATCTGCTGGCTTCCCGTCATCAGCGTGTGCTCGATCTCGCGCATCGAGCTGTGCACGGAATGCGTGCCGGCTTCGTGTGCGGCGTCGAGCACGACGACGCGCGAAGGGTGGCGCCGCGCGATCTCGCCGGTTCGCTCGACGATCCACTCGCAGAGGTTTGGGTCGTCGACGAGCGCGACGAGGTTCATGGTGGTCGTCGAGACGCCGGCGCCCTCGCCGCGGTCCCGCGCCAGTTCGTCGAGGATCTGCGCAACGTCGAGGCTCATAGCGGCCGCCACTTCGGGTTCATTGCCGCTGCGGACTCGGGCCCTTGGCTTCCGGCGGGGTAGTTGGGGAAGTTGCGGTCGCGGATCGAGAGCCAGACATCGAGGACCGGCATGACGATCTCCCACGCTCTCTGCACGGCGTCCCAACGCGTGAAGAGCGTGGCGTCGCCGCGCATAGCGTCGCCGATCAGGCGCTCGTACGCCGGTGCCGACTGCACGCCGAAACCGGTCCCGTAGTTGAAATCCATCGTGACGCTGCGAATGTGATTCTTCGGACCGGGAACCTTGGCGTTGAAACGCATCGAGATGCCCTCTTCGGGCTGAATTTTGATAACGAGGACGTTCTGCTCGATCGTGTCGCTCTTCTCTCCGAAGAGGCGGTGCGGGATCTGGTTGAACGTGATCGCGACCTCGGAGACCTTGCGGGCCAGCCGCTTGCCGCTACGCAGGTAAAAAGGAACGCCGGCCCAGCGCCAGTTGTTTACCTGCAGGCGCAGGGCCGCAAAGGTCTCGGTATTGGAGTCCGGCGCGACGTCGGTCTCGCTGCGATAAGCGGCGGCCGGCTCCCCCTCGACCGAACCGGCCCCGTACTGCCCACGCGCGCTCATCTGGAAGACGCCCTCGGGCTGCGGGGGTTCGATGGCGGAGAAGACCTTGAACTTCTCGTTGCGGATCGCATCGGCGTCTGAAGAGGCCGGCGGTTCCATCGCAACCAAGGCGAAAAGGTTCATCACGTGGTTCTGAATCATGTCGCGCAGTGCGCCGGCGTTGTCGTAGTAGCCGCCGCGCTGTTCGACGCCGAGCGTTTCTGCCGCGGTGATCTGCACGGATTCGACGTAGTTGCGGTTCCAGATCGGCTCGAAGATTCCGTTTGCGAAGCGCAGCGCCATTATGTCTTGTACGGGTTCCTTCCCCAAGTAGTGGTCGATGCGGTAGACGTGGCTTTCGTCAAACACTTTTTCGACTTCGGCTTGGAGGGCGCGCGCGGAATCCAGATCCGTGCCGAACGGCTTCTCGACGATGACGCGCGTCCAGCCGGCGGGGTTGTTGCGCGGGTCGAGTCCGGCACGTTTGATCTGGGCGACGATCTTCGGAAAGACCGAGGGCGGCGTCGCCAAATAGAAGATCCGGTTTCCGGCGGTGCCGATCTCTTGGTCGTTCGATTCGAGCAGCGCTTTGAGCTGCTTGAAATGTGACGTATCGTCGAAGTCCGCCGTGATGTAGCCGATGCGCGCGACCAAATCGCTCCAGAGCGATTCTTTGGCAGGACCCGAGCGTGAGAACTCGTCGACGGACTGCTTGCAGTACTCACGGAAGGAATCGTCCGAAAACGGCGTGCGCGCAAAGCCGATCAGTCCGAAATTCGTCGGCAGGATGTCGTCGAGCCGCAAGTTGTAGATGGCGGGCATCAGCATGCGCTTGAAGAGATCGCCGCTGGCGCCGAAGAATACGACGTTGCACGGATCGGCGATACGGCCGCTGTCGATTCCTGCGCGCAACGGGTTCGCGGGGGCGGGCGTAACGTGGGCTATCGCCACTATCGTTCCGCCTTGACCGCGTGCCCGCCGAATTGGTTGCGCAGTGCAGCTATCACTTTCGCGCTGAACGACTCGTCTTGCCGCGAGGCGAAGCGCGCAAGCAGCGCGAGTGTGATGACCGGCGCGGGCACGTTTTCGTCGATCGCGGCTTGCACCGTCCAGCGCCCTTCGCCGGTATCGTCGACGTAGCCGCGAATATCTGCGAGGTTGGGGTCGCCGGCGAAGGCAAGTACGGCAAGTTCGAGCAGCCACGAGCGTACGACGCTCCCGTGCCCCCAGATCTCTGCGAGTTGCTTCAGATCGAATGCAAACGGCGACTTCTCGAGAATCTCGAAGCCCTCGCCGTAGGCCTGCAGCATCCCATATTCGATGCCGTTGTGCACCATTTTCGAGAAGTGGCCCGCTCCGGCGCGCCCGACGTGAGCGTAACCACCCGGCGGTGCGAGAGCGGTGAAGATCGGCTCGCATATCTTGACGGCGTCGTCGTCGCCGCCGACCATCAGACAGTAACCCTCTTTCAGTCCCCAGACTCCGCCGCTGGTCCCGGCGTCCACCAGGGAGACGCCTTTGGCTTTGCAGCGATCGTAGGCGGCCAGTCCGTCCTTATAGTTCGAATTGCCGCCGTCGACGATGACGTCGCCGCGCTGCAGGGAGCAGAGCAGCTCGTCGATGGTGTCATCGGTGGGTGCGCCCGAAGGAACCATAACCCATACGACGCGCGGCGTGCTGCCGAGCTTTGCGGCGAGATCCGCGAGCGAGCCGGCAGCCGTCGCCCCGCCGGCGGCGGCGCTCTTGACGGCATCGGGGCTGCGATCGTACGCGACGACCTGGTGCCCGTGCTGCAAGAGGCGCGTCGTCATATTGGCGCCCATCTTGCCGAGCCCAACCATTCCTATCTGCATGTCGTTTCCTTACGTTTTTGCGGTGATGCTGTCGTCGACGGCTAAGAGCAGCGCGCGCAGGGCGGCTTCGAGGTCGCCCTTGAGATGGATGCGGATGCCGCGCCGATCGCGTTTATCGAGGGACTGGAGATCGCCGAGCGCTTGAGCCGCGATGAGCGTTCGAAAGCCGACGTGCATCCCTGGAATCTGTAGATCGAAGGGCTCGTCGGCGGTAATCTGCAGGAAGACGCCGGTATTCGGGCCTCCCTTGTGTTCCTGTCCGGTCGAATGAAGGAAGCGCGGACCGAAGCCAACGGTGGTCGCGATCTTGAAGGCGTCGCGGATCTTGGTTCGCACCTCTTGCAGCAACGCTGCGTGCGAATCGTTGCGCGCGAGGTACGCGCAGAACGCGACGTAGTCGTGAGGGCGGATCTGCGCCAGCAGTTGCGTGAAGGCGCGGCCGGGCGTCGCGGCGGCGAGGTGGCGGCTCCCCGCGAGGAACGTGATGTCGAACGCTTCACCGGCCACGTCGACGGCCGCGTCGTCGAAACGACCGTTCTCGGCGTACTGCTTGAGCAGCGCCTTGGTGTTGTCTTTGGATTCTTGTACGTTGGGTTGATCGAACGCGTCGATCCGGAGCAGCGAGCCTGCCGCCGCCGTTGCGATCTCCCAGAGGTAGAACTGCTCGCCGACGTCGTAGGCGTCGTTCATCGCGAGGCGCACGACCGGATGGCCGGCGCGTTCGAGCGCCTGCAGTTTCGAAGCGGTATCCGGTACCGGGTTCGGGAGATTCGCCCCGACGTAGACGAAGACGCGGTCGTCGCCGTACGCCGCAGGATCGCCGAGCGGCTCCCCCTCAACCGGCAGAATGCCTTTGCCGGACTTCCCGGTCGACTCCGCGACGAGCTGCTCGGCCCATGCGCCGAACGCGCGTACCGCCGGATGCGTCACGAGCGTGAGCTTATCCCGCCCGGCAGCGGCGAGGGCACCGAGCGCGGCACCGAAGCGCACGCCTGGTGCGCTCGCCGGCGCCACGGTCTTATCGTTAGCGTGCATGGCGCCCAACCCGCGATCCAGCAGAAGGTTGACGTCGTATCCGGCAAGCGCGGCGGGAACGATGCCGAAGAAGGAGAGTGCCGAATAGCGTCCCCCGATATTGGAGTCGTTCAGGAAGCATGCGCGGAAACGCTGCGACTTTGCTTCGGCTTCGAGCGGGGTTCCAGGATCGGTGATCGCGACGAAATGCGATCCGGCGCGTTCGACGCCGATCGCGCGCGTGACTTTTTCGTGGAAGTAGCGATAGAACGCATCGGGTTCGGTCGTCGTGCCGCTCTTGCTGGCAACGACGAATAGGGTGTTCGGCAGGTCGATGGCTTCTTCGAGCGCGCGGATCTGTGACGTATCGGTCGAATCGAGCACGTGCAGGGTCGGGAATCCGGATATCTTGCCGAAAGTCTCCCGCATGATGTCGGGCGCGAGCGAGCTGCCGCCCATGCCGAGTACGACGACGTGAGGAAACTCCGCGGCAGCGTGCTTCGCAAAGGCCTGGATGCCCGGTACCGCTTCGAGCAGATGCTGTGGAATATCGAGCCATCCGAGCGCGCGCCTGACGATTGCGGCGTGCTGCGGATCAGCCGACCACAGGCTCGCATCCTTGGCCCATAATCGCTTGAGGAAATCGTCTTTCGCGAGCGAGTCGAGCGCGCCACGAAACGGGCCGGTATCGGCCGGGAACGAAAAGGCGACCCGCTCCGCTCCCGAAGCCAGCTGTTTCTGCTTATAGACGATAGCGCCGAGCAATGCCGCGTACGAGTCGCAGAACGAGC
This sequence comes from bacterium, assembly GCA_021781595.1. Taxonomy (GTDB): domain Bacteria; phylum Vulcanimicrobiota; class Vulcanimicrobiia; order Vulcanimicrobiales; family Vulcanimicrobiaceae; genus JAJYFL01. Next base: position 8,485 of record JAJXWN010000079.1, read on the forward strand.
TCACGCCGTCTACTTGTAACTTATGGGTGACGTCGAAGAAGGAGATTTGCGCGGCCTGTAACTCCTTCATCGTCGCGCGCGCTCCTTCGACTCCCTGCAGTATGGCATCCGGTACGATCTTACCGTGATCCAAGAGGGCGTCGAACGTCTGGGGCGGCATCGTGTTGACGGTATCTCGGCCGACAACCGGTTCGACGTACATCAGATCCGGGTAGTGCGGATTCTTTGTCGAGGTCGATGCCCAGAGGGGCCGCTGCACGCATGCGCCGGCGGCCTTGAGCTTGGCGAACGGCTCGCCTTCGAAGATCTCGAGAAATTTCTGATAGGTCAGTTGCAGATTGGCCGTACCGGTTCGGCCGAGCAGGCGTTCCAGCGGTTTTTCGCCCTTGTCGATGCGGGATTGCAGCATGCCG
>JAJXWN010000004.1 GCA_021781595.1 bacterium
GGCGCTGCTGTTTTTTGGGCCGTTCATGCTCGCGTTGCTGACGGATTTCACGACCCGGGTCTTTACGAACCTACACACCTTTACCAGGTGACGGCGGGATGATCGACGTCTTCGGCCTGACCGCCGGGCAGTTCGAAACCTTTTTCCTGGTGGTGGTGCGGACCGCTACGATGCTCTCGGTCTTTCCAGTGTTTTCGGCAGCGCAGATTCCGAAACTTGCGCGGGTGGGCCTCGCTCTGCTGGTCTCGTTCGTCATCTACCATACCGTTCCGGTCGTAACGCCGCTGGGAACGCTGTATGCTCTCGCTGCGGCCGTCGTCAGTCAGGTGGTCCTTGGGCTGATCGTGGGATTCGTAGCGTTTCTCGTCTTCATGGGCGTGCAGTTTGCCGGAGAGATCGTGGATCTGCAGATAGGTTTCGCCGTTGCGAACGTGATCAATCCCCAGACCCAGCAGCAGGTGACGATCATCGGCGAGTTCGAGCTTGCGATGGCGACGCTGCTGTTTTTGGTGACGAACTCGCACTTGCTCTTACTGCAGGGCATCGGGGGATCGTTCCACCTGCTCCCGCTCCCATACATCAATCTCGATCCGAGCGTCGCCGGAAACGTGATGCTCTTCGTATCTCAGGCGTTCGTGGTGGTCTTCAAGATAGCCGCGCCCGCCTCGGTCGCACTCTTCCTCGTCAACGTCACGCTCGGTTTGATGGCGCGCGTCGCACCGCAGATGAATGTTTTCGTCGTGGGGTTCCCGCTTCAGATCGGCGTCGGGCTGATTATGCTCGGTATCGGCATTCCGCTTCTCGGATACGTCGCGCCGCAATTGTTCGCTCAGGTTCCGCATCAGATGGACGCCGTGATGCGCGGCATGATCCCGCCGACTCCCTCGCCGTTCCCGACGCCCTAACCAAGCCCGGGCCTGTCATCCTGAGCCTGTCGAAGGACGATGGCGGCGCTGGAGTTCTTCCAACAGCGTGACGGCGCTCAGGTGCGCGCTTGCCTGCAACAACGGCAACAGCTCAGGGCCCCCCCTGGCGTCCAGCTATTGCACCAATCTTCGAACGCGAATACCAAACCCACCTACATCATGGGACATTCCTTGCAGGCGGTCGGCCCACTCGTGCAGGCAGTCGATAATGTCGTGGCGGTACCGCTAGACCGGAGTTACGGACAGGCTGCTCATCCCTCCAAGCCTTTTTGTAACTCCGGTGTAACCGCGCGCGACGTAAAATTGAGGATGCCAACGGCTAGAAAGAGGCAGATCGCTATGAGCGCTTCGCGGATGAGATTCGCGATCGTCCTGGTATCTTTAGGGTTCTTAGCAGCGTGCGGGCCGGTCGTTCGCGCGAGCGCGGCGTCGAGGCCGTACGTTCGTGCGGCCTCGACGCTTGATGCGGGGAGATACCTCGTTATCGTCGGCGGCTGTAACGACTGCCATACTCCGGGCTGGGACCAGTCCGAGGGTGGTCTTCCCGAGTCGAAGTGGCTTACGGGGAGCGACCTGGGTTTCCGCGGGCCCTGGGGCACGTCGTATCCGGCAAACCTGCGGCTGTTCGTCGCTCACACCACAGAAGCGGAGTGGCTGCATCTTGCGCGCGCCGGCACAGGTAACCCGCCGATGCCGTGGACGAACCTGCACGCCCTGAGCACGCGGGACGCGCGAGCGATCTACGCGTTCATTAAGGCGCTGGGCCCGGCCGGTGGCGAGGCCGCAGCTTACGTGCCGCCCAATCGCGAGCCAACGGAGCCGTACATCCTCTTCGAGCCCCAGCAACCTGCCAGGAGGCCGTGAGGTGTTCCGATCGTGACGGCGACAGCCGAGGCCCAGCCGCTCTTGCCCCCGCTTCCGCTTTACCGCCAATTGATGTGGTGGACGGTCGCCTTTCCCGTCGTCATGATCGTCGCGCTTGCCGCGCGCAGCTTCTATCTGCTCAACTGGATTCACGTGCTCTCGGGAGCACTCTGGACCGGCGCCGACCTCTTCATGGGCTTCGTCATCGGGCCCGTGCTCAGAAGTCTCGACGCGCGCGCGCGCACGGCGGTCATCGCCTACCTCGTACCGCGCACGGTGCTGTACTTTCCCATGGTTTCGCTCACCACAGGCACGGCCGGCTGGTTTCTGGCCTCATCGCTGGGCTTCCTTACCCCAGGCCATCCGCAGTTCCCGTGGGCAATCGGTGCCTTGGTCCTCGTGACGGTCATGACGATCCAAGGACTGGGCGTTATGCTCCCCAACAGCATGCGCATCTGGAGCGAGCTGCGGCGCCTCGAACCTAATCGCGAGCGTATCATGCGACTCAATCGCACCAACATCGTCTTGGCCGGCGCCCAGGGCGTGATGCAGATCGCAATCATCGTAGTGATGGCTCACTTCGTCGTTGGGTAACGTTCGAGATGAATTCCCCTTGCTCGCGAGACCGCGGCCGGTGGAGGCACAAAATGAGAACTTCAATGGCTAGGAACGCAGGCAACCTTGCGGGCAAGCCTTTCTTGCGCAGTTCTCGTAACCACGAAAACGAGGGCAAGACCATGGGCATCGATCGTGTCGCGCGGCGGGCACTTGCCGTACTGCTGATGACCTCCTCGTTCGTCGGCCGACCAGTCATGGCCGCTACGCGCGTGACGATCCCCGGAGGCACGCAAGTGGTCGTGAGCCTGGTCCAGAAGCTCGACTCGGGAACAGCGAAGGTCGGTGATATCTTCAATTTTTCCGTGGACCACGACGTGGCTGCGAACGGCTGGATCGTCATTCTTAAAGGAGCCGGCGGTCAAGGCGAAATCGTTTCTGTCGATCGAGCTGGTGGGAGCGGGCACCCCGGAAGCCTTGGATTAAAGTTCGATTTCGTCTACGCTGCGGACGGCGAGAAGGTACGGCTCTCCAGCGCCAGCGGCAGCGTGCAGGGCGAGCAAAAGAAAGGTGCGGCTTCGACTGCTACGGTCATAGGGTATGCCACGCTCGGATTGGGCGGGTTGTTCTTTCACAACTGGGTGAAAGGGCGCAACGTGGTGCTCGATCCATCCCGCACTTTCACCGCCTTCGTGGATCACACCGTTCACGTGATGGCGACGCAGCGGGCGCCGGCCAGCCAGTACGCTCACTGAGCCGCGAGCGAAGCAGAGGCGGCTCTTGCCGCGTCTACGCGCATCGCGCGTACGCGTTCCGCCGCCCGAAGGCCCCACGACGCGGGCAGTTCTTCGGGAACGTCGCGCAAGAGCCTCTTACCGGCACGCATGGCGGCAAGACAACCGCGCTTGGCAAGCTCGGCATAGTGCTCTGCGACGTCGAGATCAACGCATGCGACCTGCGGGGAGAGCGCATAATCGCCGGCCGTCGCCACAATCAACTCTTGGCTGCGCGTGCGTCGGCGCACGCGGTTCACGCAGACTTTCAACGCGTTGAATGCGGCGTCTTCGTCGCACCCCGACCAGAAGGTGTCGACCAGCTCTGTGCGTCGAACGGGCCGGCCGCGGGCCGCGAACAGCAAAACGAGTTCGAGCTCTCGCTTTCCCAGGCGGAGCACCTCGCCATTACGGCGTAGGCACCGAGGCACGAGATCGACGTGCACGCACGTACGCGCGCGCTCTCCGGCTTCGCGGAAGCGTTGCGCAAAGCGCGTCAGAACACCACACGAAGCACGACCTTTACGGACCGACGCGATGGCGTCCCGATATGCAGGAAAGTCGCTACGCCTGGCATAGCTCAAGGCTCCGTCGAGCAGCGCGATGCGTTCGGGGTCGAAGCACGCTAGCGCGGTATATGCGAGCGTAACTCCCCAGAAACCACGCGTCGCAGTGGCGATTCCATACGCCTCCTCAAGCGCAGTCGACGCGTCTTTCTCTTCCGGCACGGCGGCGGCGTACATCAAACGCAGGAACGACGCATCGCCCCTCGTGCGTTCCGTGCCGCTCCACGGCAATCCCCATGAAGCCTCAAGCATTTGCTGCGCTTCGTGCGCGGCCAGATCGTTCGGAACCGTAGGATCGGACAGCAGCGCCAAAAGATCCGTACGATAGCGCTCGAGCAATCCGTCGTCGCCAAGCAACCAGGCGAGTGGTATGGCCTTGCCGAGCGCGATCCTTTCGTGTATGGGGTAGCGCGTTCGGCGAGCTGCGGCGACCATTCGCTCGAGCGATGCGGCCGCGAGTGCGAGCCGGCCGCGCAAAATAGCGATGCGTGCTTCCGTCGTATAATGCTCGGTCAGAGCGATTTCGGAACGCGAGATTGCCGAACCGTAACGATGCCACAATGCTGTATCGTCGTACTCTTTCCCGTTGCTGACCGCAGCGTAGGCGCGAAAAAGCGGAATATACGCGTCCGCATCGTTGCGCGCGCCCATCTTTCCTCTAAGGCGCGGTAATTTCTCGAAAGAATCGAGCAGGCGAAATGCTCTTTGCCATTCGCCGCGATCGGAGAGATGGTAGCACGCAATCGCAATGCATGCGGCACGCGTCCCCAGGGGAACGCTCCGTGGCAGCCGCGCGATGATATCGCGCACCTCCGGCGCGAGCGTACTGAAGCGATTCTGCCAATAGATGGACGACAGCGCCCAAAGCTCGGGAAAACGGACGACGACGGTGCGTCCCAAACGTTCAAGCACTGCGAGATACCGCGGCGCTGGAATATCCATCATGCCTGTTCCTACGCGAACGAGCGCGCGCGCGGCTTTGTTGTCGTTACCACGTTGCAAATGAAGTTCCGCGCATCGCAGGTGGTTCCCACGGAGCCGCGCAGTTGCGACGGTGCCCGCCACTATCTCGTCGAACGCCGCTCCATGTAGACGCGTGATCGCCGCGCGCGCTATCGGATGCATCTCGTAGATCCCGTCGTTGCGCCGCGTTATAAAGGGAAACGCGGTCAGCAAACGATCGGCGAAAAGCCGCGTTGCGAGCGTATCGTCGCCGCCGGGAAAATCTTCCTCGCGGGGCTGTTCGATCGCGGCGCAGCACATCGCTCCGGTACGGAGGTCGTCGGGCAACGAACGCAACAACTGAGTTAGCAGGATATCGGCCAGCTCCGGTGGCGACGTGCGTTCCGCCGTAAGGTCCCGTATGTTGCCACCCTCACGCATATATCGTGCCGCCTGCGCCGCCGCGAACGGCCAGCCGCCCGTCCATCCGTACGTTCGAGCGATCTCTGCGGAAGAGACGGCACTGCCGTCGAAGAGCGCCGCGAACTCGCGCATCGAGAAACGTAGTTGCTGCTCGCGCACGGAGACGTTTTCGTGGGGAAACACCGTATCGCTCCAGCGCAGAGGAAGGTCGCCGCGGCTGCACACTATCAGCGTTCCGCGTGGGCGCTTTGCGAACAGCGCCGCCAACAATGCACGTGCTTCACTTTTCTCAGGGATATCCTCGACGTTTTCGAGGATCAGCACGCCGCATTCCGGCAAGACGTCCCAGATCTGTTCGAGGTATGCCCGCCGATCGTCGACGCTTGAGAATGCAAGAGCGGCTTCCTCGTCTTTGATCCGCTGGCCACGCTCGCCCGCGAGGATCGAGAAGGCATCGAACAAACGGCGAGTAAGCTCGACGATATCCCGCGCTCCGCGGCAATCGCAGGAGGCGTTTTTCGGAAAGCGACGCGCGAGCTGCGCTGCCATGACGGATTTGCCGAACCCAGCCGGAGCGATCAATCGATAGACTTTGGCCTCGCAGGCGACTAGCGCGTCAACGAGGTCGCGTTCGACGGCGTATGGCGACGTAACGATCATTGCCGGAAACGCTCGGTAAGGTCGCGCAAAGCGGGCGAGGGAACGGTGCCGAGTTCGTCACGTACCACCTGCGCGAAGCGTTCGTATGCGACGACAGCTGCTCGGGCGTCTTCCTCCCGCGCATAGCTACGGATCACCAACTCGCAGCCGTACTCGTCGCAGGGATCGGCAACCAACAGGTCGAGGCCAAGCGCGCGCAGTTCTTGCGCATTGCGGCAAGCACGCGGGGAATTCGCAAGCGCCCGCGCCAGTTCGTGACTGAGGGCGTGCAGGCGCGCCTCGATCGGTGCAAACCATTCGGCGTCGCGCAGTCGCGGGGGACGGGTCGCCCTCACCAGGTGCCGGAACTGCCAGAGTAGCTCGTAGTTGCCCTCTGCCGTGGCAACACTCAACGCGGCCGTGAGATCCATCAGGTCTATCACAACTGCCCCCGATAGCGCATAACGGCCGTCCCGGAAACTCACCAGCGCAGGATCCTCTGCGCGCGCACGCAGCCGTGAGATGGCAACCTTGCATGCTCGCCGCGACGACTTACTATCGTGATCGGACCATATGCTCTCGGCCAATCGCTGTGCATTCATGGTCCGGTCTGGGACGGTGGCCAGCGTAAAAAGGACGGCACATTCTCGCTGCGAGCAGCTTAGCACGACGCCGTTCTTGCGAACCTCGCCTCCGAAGAGCGTTATCTCGATCGGCCCGCCGGCTCGCTCGCGGTTTGCCAGCATACGCGCTGCATCTTCCAAGAAATGGTCGCCGATAGCGAGCGCTAAGCGTAAAGCGTCTGCCACGCGCTGTTCGCCGTTCGCCGAAGAGCTTCTAAGTCGCAGGAGGGCGGCGAGCGCTTGCGCTCGCATGCCCGATTCTGCTTGTCCCGGCTCGACCGGAATGCGTGGCGCGCCGCCGTGGACGATGGTCACGAGAGCCTGTTCGGCACATACTTCGCATTCCAGCGCCGCATCCTGCATGGCCTCCGCAATCGAGCATGCGACATCCCAGTGCTCGTCCGCGATATCCTGGATGCCTTGCAGAGCGGCATTGCGAGCCAACTGCGCGTGCGCCATTGCGGCAACTGCCGTAGACTCTCCCGCCAAAGCTTCCAATCCCGCCCGTATCTCCGCCCCTCGATCGCCGTGCATGCGATCGAGCAGTATGGAACGGTAGAGTGTCAGCGCGCGAACCTCGGACGAGGCGTAGCCCGCGACCTGTGGATCGTCGCATGCTGCTAGAGCGGGCATCACATCGCCCATCGCCATGCGCGCACGAGCGACGCAGAGGATCACAGTGGCGTGCTCTACAGGCGACAGCGTCCGCGAGGCGACTTGCGCGATCATCGTGGCTTCTAGCAGTCGTTCGCGTGGGGTTCTGCGCCGTTCTCGTTCCTTGAACGTCGCCGTCCATAACCGTGGATGCCGCAACAATACCGCAAAGGGCAGCGCCGCCGCCGCGGCTCGGCCATTCCCATCGAGCGCGGTCTCGTCGAGCATCTCCGCCGCGCGCTCGAAATGCTTGGCCGCGATCGCCCAGCGCGCCGCAAGCAGCGGCTCACCACTTTGCTCGACCGCGAACGAACGCCGCAGAGAGTGCGCGATCAGTTCTTTTCCTTGCCGCGCTCGGACGGCAGCCGCCAGCAGCGGATGTACCCAGTTGTGCCCATCGGCATCGCAGAGCAGCATCGGCACGTCTTTCACCCGCGACGCTGGATCCTCAACGAACAGGTTCTCATCGCTTTCGCAGGTGATTCGAAACAGCAGCGCGTCACGCGTCCGTTCGGTGCACGCCTTCCATACTTGCTCGTCGAGGTAGTCGTAGAGATCGTCGTATACAGGCGAGCAAAGATCAGCCAACGCGTCGTCGAGGAGTCCCATACGTACCAGCCGCCGGAAGTAGAGTGCTCCGGCAGGCCAGCCGCGAGTCAACTCCACAATCCGCTCGAACGCCGTAGGCGAGAGCCCGGGGAGAGCAAACAGCATGTGCATCTCGGCCTCGTCGAAGGCGAGTTGCGAAGGGCCGACGAGAGCTGCCCCTTTCACCTTTGGACGTAGGCGAGACTCCTCGATGGGAGAAAGCACGCCGTTTTCGCGCAGTATCGCCGCAAACGTTGATTTGCCGTAGCCCGGCGGAGCGCACAACGCTATCGGGCGTTCTGCACGCCGCAGCTCGTTCACCAGTTCTTTCCGGCGTGGCGAAGCGATCATGACCGCACGTTGCTGCCCTGCAGCGACCTCCCCCTCGGTGGGGAACCGGTGTGAGCGCTATTCGTTAAAGCTCGCTCTCCTCCAGATTTTCTCCGCGTGCGCGTCAGGTCTTTCTAGGCACGCTACCTCCAGCGCGTTGCGTTTTGCCAGGCCGTTCTCAGCCGTGCCCGAAAGATACAACAAAAGCTCGGATTCTTGGGAACTGTAGCGCAAAGTCGTACAGATCGGTCGGTTCTATTGTATGACTGAACAAACGCGACCCGATCGAGAGGGCTGCATGGCGTACAATCTGATCGGCGCGCGACGGGAGCAAAACTTGCTTCTTCCTCCGGTGCTGAGCGATTAGCTCCCGCCCGATCACCTGGTCTACCAGGTCACCGATGCGGTCGAGCAGATGGATATCGTCGCTACAACGCTGAGGGCACCGGGCCCCGGCGGCCACTTCAAACTGCACCAGGCGCGGCCACTTCAAAGTGTATCAGCCCGACTATTTTCGGGCGTTCGGATGACCCGTACGCGCCTGCCGCCGTCTCCTTCGCCTTGCAGGATCGAGCGGTGAGGCTGCGCTCATGCAGTCGGTAACTCTTCCCGCGAATCTCGATCAGATGCGAATGGTGCATCAGCCGGTCGAGAGACGCCGCAACGGCCGATTCGACGTCGGCATCGTTGAGGCGCGTTCGTAGCGGCGCATCACGATCTCGAGTAAGTCTTCGGCGAAGGGTCAGACTAATCGCGCCGTTGCGGTCAGGGTAATCCCGCCGTTGCCAGATGGCGAGCGTGGGTTCGTCGCTCCGCCATCCTGGCTACGCTCGTCGGTCACAGCCGCTCGTGCAACGGCCCTCTTCCCCACGCACGGGACCGTCGCACAACCCGCGTTTCCTACTTGTCGCAAGCCGTGTCATCCTGAGCCTGTCGAAGGACTGTCGAAGGGCTTGAGTGGCACGATGTTGCCGCTTGGTGGTAGTGCGCTATCAGAAGTACGTGAACTGGCCGATCTTGTCGGCTTGGATCTCGGTGAAGTAGACCTTCGAATCCGGGCCGAGGGTCATCGGGCCGAGGCCGGCCGCGGCGGTTGGGACCGCGAAGGTCTTGACGGCGAAGGTGCCCGTGACGACGGCTTGATCGATCTGATCGTTGACGGCATCGTCCAGGTAGAAGTTCCCGTCCGCGCCGAGGATCAGGCTGACGGGTTTCGCTCCGGCGGGCAGCGCGTCTTCGGTGACGGTGCCGTTGGTCACGATCCGGCCTAGGTTCCCTGCGCTCTGTTCGTTGAACCAAAGCGCGCCATCGGGACCAAGCACGATCTGGCCGGGCTGTGCGTTGGGCGTGAGCGTCTTGTATTCGGTGATGCCGGGACTCGCCGGCGTGGCCGTAGCCGGGATGCGCCCTATCTGCGAAACCGCAGATTCGGTGAACCATAGGGCTCCGTCCGGTCCCGCGACGATCGAGGCTAGGCCCGCGTTGGGCGTGAGCCCCGAGGCAAACTCGGTGATGTTTCCGCTCGTATCGATACGGCCGATCTGATTGGCGCCGCTCTCGAGGAACCAGAGGGCGCCATCCGGGCCTAGCGTGATGAACCCGGGCTTGGCATTGGGAGTTGGCAGGGCGAACTCGGTGATCGTGCCGCCGGGTGTGATCTCGCCGATCTTGTCGGCCGCGTTCTCGGTGAACCAAAGGTTCCCGTTGGGTCCCGTGACGATGCCCAGCGGCTGCGCGTTCGGGGTTTGAATGGTGAACTCCACGAAGATGCCGGTCGTCGTCACGGTGCCGATCTTGTCGCCCTGGAATTCGGTGAACCACAGGTTCCCGTCGGGTCCCTTGGTGATATCGGTTGGCTGGCTGCCCGCCGTCGGCACGGCCCATTCGGCAGAGACCTTGGGGACGACGGGCGGGCTGGTCGGTACCGCGGCGGTAATGAGGCTGTTTTTAGCTGCGCAGCCGCCTAGGGCGAGCAAGCCGATGAGAGATGTGGCCAGCAGGCCGAGGGATCGCCGCATGAACTCTCCTTGAAAATCATTGGTTGAGCGAACCCCGCGCTATTCGCCGTCGGTCCGTCAAAAACTGCGTTCGGGTTACAGGGATTCGACACCGGCGCCGATTATACGTCAGGATGCTTCTGTGCAGCGCGAACGGTGCCTAAGCCGGAGCAGACTGAAAAGGCGACTCCAAAACGCCGCGAAGAGGCGCGTAAGCGCGGCCAGGTCGCGAAGAGTCCGGACCTGGCCGGTGCCGCCATCTTTCTCGTCGGCGTATTTGTGTTACACGCGAGCGCCCAGCGTGCGATCGGGGGGTTGGGCGAGACGATGCGGGCCGTGCTCGACGATATGTCGCGCCGCCCGCATCTTACGGTGGCGTCGGTGTGGCTGCTCTTCGCGCAGGCCTTCGGTGGGATCGGCATCGTTCTGGCGCTGCTCTTCGGCGCCGCACTGCTCGCCGGCATAGGCGCCAACGTGCTGCAGGTGGGGTTCCGCTTCACTCTGCAGCCGTTGGCTCCGAGTTTTTCGAAGATCAATCCAGCGGCCGGCATCGCGCGGCTGTTTTCGAAACAAGTCGCGGTCAATCTGCTCAAGCAGATTTTTAAGCTTGCGGCCGTCTTCATTATCGTCTACACCAGCGTTGCCCTCCACCCCTCGCTGTTTTACCGGGTCGCCGATCTGACGGCGCCGCAAGTCGTGCAGTACGTGAGCGATATCGTCTACGGCATTGCCTGGAAGTTCGGTTTGCTGCTCCTCGTCGTGGCGCTGCTGGACTATGCTTACGAGCGCTGGCAGTTCGAAGAGAACCTGAAGATGACCAAGCAGGAGGTGAAGGACGAATGGCGCCAGTCCGAAGGCAGTCCTGAGGCCAAAGCCGCCTTCAAACGCAGGCAGCGCGAGTTCGCACGCAGGCGGATGATGGCTGCAGTTCCGAAAGCAACGGTCGTGGTTACCAATCCGACGCATTTTTCCGTTGCGCTTGAATGGGATGAGGAGAAGATGGAGGCTCCCGTCGTTACCGCCAAGGGCGCGGATCTCTTGGCTAAGCGCATCCGTGAGATCGCAGCCGAACACGGCGTCCCCGTCATGGAGAACGCGCCACTGGCTCGTACGCTCTACGCGAGCGTCGAGCTGGGCCGGGCGATTCCGCCCAATCTCTACGCGGCCGTCGCTCAGGTGATCGCGTTCGTCTTCCGCCTCAAGCGAAGGACGATCGCGTGACGACGACCGCGGGCGGCGTTCTTCGGAAGATCGGCGATACCGCGCCGGTCTGGGTTGCGGGCGCCTCGGTGATGCTCGTCATCTTGATGATCGTTCCCGTGCCGTTCCCGGTGCTCGATTTCTTACTCACGATCAACATCTGCGTAGCGCTCTTGATTATCGGCGTCTCGCTCTACGCGGAGAACGCGCTCGCGTTCAGCGTCTTTCCCACGCTGCTGCTGATCATCACGCTCTTCCGGCTCTCCCTCAACGTTACCGCGACCCGCCTGATCTTGCTGCACGGGTATGCCGGTCAGGTCATCAATTTTTTTGGGCAGATCGTCGTAGGGGGGAACTACGCGGTCGGCTTCGTGATCTTCCTCATCCTGATCGTCATCCAATTCGTCGTCATCACCAACGGCGCGTCGCGCGTCGCCGAAGTTGCCGCCCGCTTCACGCTCGACGCGATGCCGGGGAAACAGCTGGCGATCGATGCGGACCTCAACGCCGGTCTGATCACCGAGGCCGAGGCGCGGCAGCGCCGGAAAGATATCCAGCGTTCCTCCGATTTCTACGGCGCGATGGACGGTGCGAGTAAGTTCGTTCGCGGCGATGCCATCGCCGCGCTCATCATAGTCGCGATCAATACGGTGGGCGGTTTCATCATCGGCATGACCCAGATGCACATGTCGATCGTCCAAGCGCTGCAGCATTTCACCCTGCTGACGATCGGCGAAGGCATCGTCACGCAAGTTCCGGCTCTGCTGATTTCGACCGCTACCGGCATCATCGTCACGCGCGCGGCGGCCGAAGGCAACTTCGGCTCGGATCTCACCAAGCAGCTCTTCGCCCAGCCCAACGCCACGTTGATCGCCGCAATCATGACCTTCATCTTCGGAGCGGCCGGACTCGTGCGCCCGCTGATGTGGCTCGCCTCCGGCTTGCTGTTATACCTCTACTTCCGCCAGCGTGCCGCCGCACCCGCGGCGATCTCCGGGCAGATCGGCGGGGCGCAACACGGAGCACTCGCAATGGGCGCCGGCGCAGGCCAAGCAAAGCCGGCCGAGAGCGTGATCCCGCTGCTCTCGTACGACCCGATGGAACTTGAGATCGGGTTCGGGCTGATCCCGCTGGTAGACGTTAGCCAGAACGGCGACCTGCTCGAGCGCATTACGCTGATTCGGCGGCATGCCGCACGCGATCTGGGGATCGTCGTTCCACCCATTCGCGTTCGCGACAACCTCCAACTGCGGCCGAGCGGCTACATCGTGAAGATCTACGGGTTAGAAGTTGCTTCCGCCGAGATCATGGTCAGCCGCCTGCTGGCGATGAATCCCGGTACGGCGACGCAAGCCATCGAAGGCATTGCCACGACCGAGCCGGCCTTCAACCTGCCGGCGCTGTGGATCTCCGAGTCCGCGCGGACCGAAGCGGAGATCGCCGGCTACACCGTCATCGACCCGACCAGCGTCGTCGCGACGCATCTCACCGAGATCATCAAGACTCACGCGCCCGATCTCCTGGGCCGTCAGGAGACGTCGGCTCTGCTCGACAACGTCAAGACCCACTATCCGGTGGTCGTCGACGAGCTGGTACCGGGCCTGCTCACCGTAGGCGAGATCCAGCGCGTTCTGCAAAATCTCTTGCGCGAGCGCATCCCAATCCGCAATCTTCTGCTGATTCTGGAGACGCTGGCCGACTCTGCGCGGGCGAGCAAGGACGTCGACTTCCTCACCGAACGCGTGCGTGCGGCCATGGCGCGCCACATCTGCGCCGAGTATGCCGAAGACGGCCTGCTCTCCGTGATCACCGTCGATCCGCGTTTGGAGGCGCTACTCGGCGAGGCGGTGCGCCGGGGAGAAGATGCCTACGCGCTGCTCGATCCGAACACCGTCGCGAAGATCTATACTTCGCTCACCACGCAGATGCAGGCCGCACAGGCCGCCGGCCTGCATCCGATCGTCCTCAGCTCGCCGCCGGTGCGCTTAGCGCTCAAACGACTGACGGAGCGAGCCGCTCCGCAGCTAGTCGTCCTCTCGTATTCTGAGATCGCACCGGGCATGCGTGTCGAATCCATCGGGCAGGTATCGACCACCGACGAAGTTGCCGAACACGCGGAGATCTCCACGCCGTGAGCGAGTTAGGCTGATGTTTCGCGGAATCTTTGGTGCGCGTTCGCGGCCGGATCTGACCGACCGGCTTCCAGTCCCGCTTACCTTCGTCGACGTCGCCGTAATGGGGCGGCCGGCGAAGTCGGCTTCAGTCGAGGAGATCGGCCCCAGAGCGATCGTCCTCGGCGGCGTGCTCGGGCGCGTGGGCGACTCGGCCGCCTTTAATTACAGCACGCCGGGCGGACGCTACCGTTTCACGAGCCGGATTGCCGCCGTGCGTGAAGGAGCGACCGTCTTCGACCTCCCCAAGCGCATTGAGGCGCTGAGCGGGGCGGTGCAGAAACGCAGCAGCCTCCGGCTGGATACGCTCGTTGCCGGACAGTGGCGGCTGGCTCCGGGCGGCGCCGGAGTAGGCGACTTCATGCGCGGCAGCGTGCGGGATATCAGTCGCGGCGGCTGCGCTCTGATCAACGACCGCATGCTCAGAGCCGGCCAGATGGTCGAAGTGCGCCTGGATCTGCAACGATCCGCGGTGCCGCTGGTGGCGCTCGGTGAGGTCGTACGCTCCGAGCAGATTCCTACCTCCGGCAAGTACTCGCACGGGTTGCGCTTCCACGGACTGCGCCCAGAGGACGATCAAGCCATCTTGGCGTTCATCAACAAGAAGCTCGCAGACCTGCGCAGCCGGGGCCTGGCGTAGGAGGCCGACCACCGCCTTCTGAGCCCATCCTTAAAGAAACGCTCAGCTTCGACCGATGAGGTCAAGAGGAGGTGCGCGTCCCGCGGTGCGCGCGCCTTGATTTGGGACAGGGAGATATCCATGAGCAAGCGGGTCCTCATCGTCGACGACGCGGTCGTCATGCGCATGATGATCAAAGGGATCCTCAGCAAGAACGGCTTCGACGTCGTCGGCGAAGCCCAAAACGGCGTCGAGGCCGTCGACAAGTATCGGACGCTGCAGCCCGATCTCGTGACGATGGATATGGTCATGCCGGAGATGGACGGCATCACTGCCGTCAAGCAGATCATCGGCCAAGATCCGAACGCTCGCATCATCATGTGTACTTCTATGGGACAGCAGGCGCTCGTCGTAGAGGCGATCCAAGCCGGGGCGAAGTCGTTCATCACGAAGCCGTTTCAGCCGCCGAAGATTCTCGAAACGATCAGCAAGGTGCTGAGTTGAACGCGCCGGGAATCACGCTTAGCGACCTGCAAAAGGATGCGCTCAAGGAGGTCGGCAACATCGGCGCGGGTCATGCCGCGACGGCGCTCTCGCAACTTCTCAACACGAAGATCAATCTCCGCGAGCCTCGGATCGACGTAATCAAGTTCCGCGATCTGGCTAGCCGCGTTGGCCATGAGAGCCGTACCGTTGCGGCACTGCACATGTATATACGCGGCGAAGCTCCGGGGCAGATGGTCGTGCTCTTCGATCGCGACCAAGCGATCGATTTCGTCGGCGTGTTCTTGAAACGGGTGATCGGTGACATCCAGATATTCGATTCCATCGCCGACTCGACGCTCAAAGAGCTCGGCAACATCATCGCCGGGGCGTATCTCACGGCGATCGTTCAGCTCACCGGCCACCACCTGCTCCCGTCAGTACCGACCCTTTCGTACGGGACGATCCAAGCAGCTTTCCGCACCCTGATGTCGATCCTGCCCGATCAGGACGTCTTCCTAATCGAGAGCAGCTTCCTCGATAAAGAGAAGGAAGTCGCCGGCCAGTTTATCCTGATCCCAGAGACCAGCTCTTTAGGCCCGCTGCTCTCCGTCTTCGGGGTAGAGTAGCCGAAGGACGTCGGCTGCATGTCTGACGATCTGTTCGATAGGTCCGAGTTCGTCGCATACTTCCGCGATGAAACGGAAGATCTGCTGCAAGAGATCGATGCAAATCTTTTGCAGTTGGAGGACTTCGTCTCGTCCGAGCGTGCCGATCCGGAGATCGTAAATGCATTGTTTCGCGGCTTGCACACGATCAAAGGCAGCGCCGGCATGCTGCAATTCGGAAGCATCGCGAATCTCGCCCATAAACTCGAAAACCTCTGCGACCTGCTGCGCAAGGAGCGCATGCCGCTCTCCGAAGGCTGCGTCGACATCCTATTCTTGGGGCGCGACGTGCTGAAGGATCTGGTGGATGCCGCGATCGCCGGGCGCGAGGGCGATACCGCAGGGCTGGACCAGGTCGTAGAGCGTCTCGATCGCTTTGTGGCGGTCTACGAGGAGACGTCTGCGGTCATCGACGGCGACCTCGGTCCGACGCATCGCTTCGAAGAGGAAGCGCAGGAGGAGATTCGGGCCGCCGGCAATGCCGAGATCGAAGCCTTCGAGGCCGAAGTGGCTCGCATGCTCGCCGCCGCCCAGGCGGCACGGCGCGACGAACCGCCGGCCGAGTGCGCGGTGCGGGCCGAGCCGGTGAGGGCCGCCGAACCGGAGGTCGCAGCCGCCGCGAACGGTGTCGAGAAACCTGCAGGCGAGCAAAAACATCGCGCGAACACGCATCAGACCATTCGCGTGGATATCGAGCGCCTCGATACGTTGCTGAATCTGGTCGGCGAGCTCGTCATCAACCGCACGCGTATCTCCGATATCGCCGAGACCCTGGATCGCTCGTTCGGCCGAAAAAACGGCGCCGCCGACGGCTCTGCGGGCGTGCTCGTGCCGTTAGCGAAAGATCTCGCGGAGAGTTCGGCGCTGCTGGCGCGAACCACGAGCGAGATCCAAGAGTCGATCATGAAAGTCCGCATGGTGCCGATCGGACAGGTGTTCGATCGTTTTCCGCGCGTGCTGCGCGACATCGCCAAGGCCCGGCACAAAGAGGTCGAGTTGCGGATCTCCGGTGCCGATACCGATCTCGACAAAACGATCGTCGACGAAGTCGGCGAGCCCCTGATGCATCTACTGCGAAACTGCGTCGACCACGGAATCGAACTGCCCGAGGTTCGCGAGCGGATCGGCAAGCCGCGGCACGGTACGGTCGCGCTCAATGCCTATCACGAGGGCAACCAGATTATCATCGAGGTGACCGACGATGGTAGCGGCGTTGATTTGGAGAGGGTCCGGGCCCGCGCCATCAAGCAGGGCCTGATCTCCGCCGACGATCGGTTAAGCGACCGCGAGATCGTCGAACTCATCTTTACTCCAGGATTCTCGACCGCCGAGGTGATCTCGGACGTTAGCGGGCGCGGCGTCGGTATGGACGTCGTAAAGAAGAACATTACGCGCCTGAAGGGTGTCTTCGACGTGAACACCGAGGCGGGTGTCGGCACGAGGTTTACGATCAAACTGCCGCTCACGCTGGCGATTATCCAGGCGTTGCTCGTGCGGGTCGCCGACGAACTCTATGCCATTCCTTTGGACTCCGTCATCGAGTCGCAGCGCGTCGAGATGAGCGAGATGCGAACCGTGCATGGCAACGAAGTCATAACGCTTCGCGGCCAGGTCGTTCCGCTGGTGCGTATCGCCGAGGTCTTTGAGCTCGGCGGCGGGCGCGATCCGGAGAAGGCCATGATCGTCGTCGTCGGCCTGCAGGGCCGCCAGGTCGGGCTGGTGGTCGACGCGTTCCAGGGCGAACAGGAGATCGTGATCAAGCCGCTCTCCGACGTCGTCGGCCGCATTCCCGGTATCTCGGGCGCCACGATATTGGGAAACGGCGCCATATCGCTCATCATCGACGTCCACTCGCTGGTTTCGGAAGCAAACGTGAACGGCCGCGTCGCGCGGGCCGAGTATTCGGGGGTCTGAATGCAGGAAAAACTCGACCGACAGCAGTTTTCCGGCGACGCCGTGAAAGTCGTTTCGTTTCATCTCGGTAGCGAAGAGTACGGGGTGGATATCTCTCAGGTACAAGAGATCATCCGCATGGTCGCCATCACGCACGTACCGCGCGCGCCGCATTTCATGGAAGGTGTCATCAATTTACGCGGGCAGTTGATTCCGATCGTTGATCTTCGGTCGCGTTTCGGGATGCCACGGGCCGAACATACGAAGAGCACGCGCATCGTGGTAACGGAGATCGGAACCAAACGCGTCGGCATCGTGGTCGATAGCGTATCCGAGGTTTGTAACATTCCTATCGAAAGCATCGAAGACGCGCCCGAGATGATCGCCGGCGTTGGGACCGAGTACATTCAAGGTGTGGGTAAAATCGGCGCCCGCTTGATCGTGCTGCTCGATCTCACGATGGTCATGAGCGGCGAGGAGAAACGCCAGCTCGAGGCGCTGGAAGCGAGTCCGCCCACCCAGTAGCGGCAAAGAAAGCAGGCCATTTCAGCCCGTGTGATTGTATACTGGACGTGCCATGCACACCCGTTTGATCGCCGCTCTCGTCCTCGGGGCGCTCGCTCCCGCCTCCGCCGCCGTCGTCCCGGCGCCGAGCCCCACGCCGCTCAAGGAGATCGCCCACGTAAAATCCTCGACATTTTGCAGCGCGTTGAAGCGGAATATCGGGCCGGCCATCGGAGCGGTCTTGCAAAACGACCGGATGATCGCAGCCAGCAAGCCGCTCTTCGCAAATTATTACACGGCGAGTGCGACGGCGACGAAGGACTTTCGGGCGGCCAAAGACCTGGACGTCACGCGCATGGAGGGCTTGATAACGCCGATGGTCGCCAACGTGAGTTCGATCGAGCGGCTGCTCGACCAACCCGGCGCGTTCCCGGCCGTTGCACGCACGGCCGAAGATCGCAAGATGCTGGCCATGCGCGATCAGTTGCGGAACGTACTCGCGCAGCAGAAGAACGCGCTCAACCTAATCTCCGGTTTCGTCGACACGCAGCAACTCGGCGAGCTACAGCAGGAGGGGACGCGCTATAACGCCGCGCTTACCAGCGCCGACGTTCGCACCGGCAACGCGGCAAATCCGAGCCCGGCAAACCCAAACTCGGCCACGAACACGAACAATTCCAGCACCAGCGGTGATGCCGGCTTACTCAACGCCGGTCTCTCCGACAGCACGAAAAAAGACGACCCGCGCTTCAAGGACAACGGAATGCTGGTCGGGGCCAACCCGTTGACCCCGTTCGTCCAAGCGGTGGCCCTGTTCCAGGAGCGCATCGGCGTGACCGAACGGAAGACTGCAAAAACGATCCTCGCCTCTGTCGCGCTCTGCGGCGGTCACACGCCCGAGGCGCCGTCGCCGAGACCTTCCGCAACACCGTAACCGCCGCCGCCCGGCGTCTGGACCACGAGCGTTTCGCCGGCCGCGAGCGTCAGGGTGCACTTGGCGGGCACGCTCTCTTCGCAGTCGCCGCGCACGATTGCATGCCGGCCGGTCGCTCCCGGCGCACCGCCGCGCGCGCCCGGCGGCCGAAGGGTATGGCGCTCGGCGAGCAGCGAGACGCGTGCTGTGCCTTCGGTTATCTGAAGTGCGCGAATCAACCCGTCACCGCCACGATGCCGGCCGGCACCGCCGGTACCGTCGGCGAATTCGTACCGCATGACCCGCAGCGGATAGTCGCGCTCTATCGCTTCGATCGGTGTGTTGCGGGTGTTGGTCATGTGGCATTGGATGCCGTCGATGCCGTCCATCGCCGGTCGCGCACCCATTCCGCAGCCGTTGGTTTCGTAGAAAGCCCACCCGGTGCCATCGCCGCGCACGCCGCCCATCGTAACGTTGCTCATGGTGCCGCCGCTTGCGGCGGGCACGCGTTCCGGCGCCGCAAGCGCTAGAACTTGGAGCACGACGTCGGCATTTCGCGTGCTCGTCTCGACGTTGCCGCCCGAAACGGGGGCGGGTCTCCGCGGGTTGAGCAGCGTGCCGTCCGGTACGTCGGCAAAGACCGGCCGGAAGCAGCCGTCGTTCATCGGAATCGTTGGGTCCGTTACCGCGCGCAGTGCATAATGTATTCCCGAGAGCGTGACCCCGTATACCGCGTTCATTGGGAACGGCAGTTGTGCGCTAGTGCCCGCATAATCGAAATGTGCCGTGCCGTCGCGCAGTTCGAGCCGTAGTGCGATGCGGATCGACGCTGCTCCATCGCGGTCCTCGAGAAAGTCCTCGCCTTCAAAAACGCCGTTCCCTAACGCGCGTAGCGCGGCGCGCATGCGTCGCTCGCTTGCGCCGAGAATCCGCTCGATGCCGGCCTCGACCGGCGCTGCTCCGAAACGTTCATATAATTCCAAGAGCCGTCGCTCGCCGGTAAACGCTCCGGCGATCTGGGCGCGCAGGTCGCCGGAGCGTGCCTGCGGTGTCCGCGAGTTGGCGCGGAAAAGTGCGACCGTCGCCGCGACGATTTCGTCGCGCTCGAGCAGACGCGTCGGCGGTACGATGAGGCCTTCGGCAAAGAGGTCGCGGGCGTCGACCGACATCGAGCCGGGAACCATTCCGCCCACGTCGGCATGGTGTGCTTTATTGGCCGCGTAGCCGGCGAGCCTACCGCGGAAGAAGATCGGGCGCACCACGGTGACGTCATTGAGATGCGTTCCGGAAACGTACGGATCGTTGACGACCCACATTTCGCCTTCCCGGACGCCGCCGCACTCCTCTCGAATCGTTCGCAGCGTTTCGCGTAGCCCCCAGGGAAGCGAGCCGAGGTGCACGGGAATGTGCTCGGCTTGTGCCGTCAAGCGGCCGTGGCGGTCGAAGAGCGCGCACGAGTGGTCGAGGCGCTCCTTGATGTTGGGCGAATAGGCGCTGTTGCGCACCGCGATGCCCATCTCTTCGCTCGCATAGACGAGCGAGCTCTTGATGAGCTCAGTTGCGATCGGGTCGATCTGCATCCCGGTACCCTTCGAATCCGGCGTAACGAATCAGCGCTTCGAACGGGCCGCCGAGCGCGAACGCGTCGCGCCAAAGCCGCCGCGCCCGGCGCAGGTCCTCGGCGTACTCGTGCTCGGCCCGCCGCAGCATCACGTGGGCGCCGCGTTTGCGCGTAAGGTTGCGCAGCAGGGCACAATCGTGCACGCTGCCGAGTGCGTCTTGGATCTCGACCAGCTGCGTGGCCGCCGGTTGCATCTGCGGCAGCTCGCGAGCGAAACGCTCGAGCGCGTAGCGCATGCGCTTGCACGCGATCCGCAACGCGTGGAGGCGGGCTTCATCTTCGGAAGCGATCGCGATACCCGCCGCCAAGCACTCGGCAAACCGAATCGCAACGATGCGGCCCGCCGCTTCGAACGGATCGCGCGCGTCTCGGAGGTCGATGCTGCGGGCGCTCACGCGCCAAGCTCCGCACGCCCGCGACGCAGCGCCTTCTCGAGCCGTCTGAGGGCGCGTCCGCGGCGTTTGCGTACGGCGCGTACGAGGCCGTCCAATTCCGCGCGTTCCCTTCCGTCCGCAGCGGCGCGATAACCATTCAGACGCTCGAGCAGTACGTCCGCATCGCGTGCCCGGCCGCACAGGTCCCTCGAGGCTTTGACGCGAGCCCTTAGCTCTGCGGCGCGGGGGACACAACCGGCAAGATCCTCGAGCGTCGCGTGCAAGCGTGCCAGCGCGATCCGCGCCGCGTGCAGCCGCCGTGCCGAGCGCGGTCTCTCGTGCAGGCTGCGCAAGGCGTGCTCAGCGGCCTCACTTTGCGTACGGATCAGCGCGCCGCCCCATGCGCGGACGGTTTCAGCGAACGGCATGCGATCCGCGTTCCAACCGCAGATACTCGCCGTCGTCTCGCGCGCTCCAACCCGGCGGCACGTAGCTGCACGCGTCGTACTGTTCGACGAATGCCGGGCCGTCTATGGCGGCGCCGCGCGCCACGCCGTCGCGCGCGTAGACCGGGGCCTTGACGAAGCCACCCTCCAGCCAGAGCTTTCGCGACGCGGCTGGAGCGTCGGTTCGTGCGCACGCGGCTACGGGCCGGCGCACGCGCTCCGGCAACGTTCCGATCGCCGTCGATCGCGCGTTGACGATCTCGACCGTCTCTTCGGACACCGCGTAACCGTATCGTTGCCGGTGCCTTTCGTGGAAAGCGGCGATCAGCGCTTGGATCGTTGGCTTGTGCGGGAGGCCGATCTCGAAACTCTGTCCACGGTAGCGCGCGTCGTACTCGCGAGTAAAAGAGATCGCGTCCTCCGCAACGCCTTGCTCTCGTAAGGTACGCCGCCCGTCGTCTTCGAGGCGTGCGAAGAGTCTCTCGAGGTCGCCGCCGTCGAGTTGTTCCGCCTCCCTCAGGACCGGCGCAACAGCCCGCGCACGCAGTTCGGCTACGAGTAAGCCGTGAGCGGAGTAGAGGCCGGGATGGCGGGGAACGAAGACGCACGCGATGCCGAGCTCTTCGGCGAGCGCACAAGCGTGCAGCGGGCCGTTGCCGCCGAACGCGATCATCGTGAAATCGCGCGGATCCAATCCGCGTTCGATCGTAACGATGCGCAAGATATTGGCCATCTGGGCATCGACGATTTCGACGATGCCGGCGGCGGTCTCGTAGGGCGTCATTCCTAGCCGCTCGGCTAGCTTTGCAATGGCTCGCTGCGAGCGGTGCGCGTCGATTGGGAAGGTGCCGCCCAGCAGGTGCGTTTGGTTCAAGCGCCCGAGCACGACGTTCGCGTCGGTAACCGTCGCACGCTCCGAGCGGCCGTAACACGCCGGGCCAGGATCCGCCCCGGCGGAGACCGGGCCGACGCACAGCGAACCGCCGCCGTCGATCCAGGCGATCGTTCCGCCGCCAGCGCTGATCTCGGCCAGATCAACGAAGGGGAAGCGAACGGGGTACCCGCTCCCCTTGACGGCGCGTCCGCCGTGCGTCATGCCGGCCGCTTCGAACTCCCCTACGACCTGCACGACGCCGTCGAGGACCGTGCCGGCCTTCGCGGTGGTGCCGCCCATATCGAACGAGAGCAGGCGGCGCATGCCGAGGGTATGGCCGGCACTCGCCGCAGCGATGACGCCGCTCGCGGGTCCGCTTTCGATGATGCTTGCCGGACGGCTTGCGGCGCGGCGGGCGGTAGCCATGCCGCCGTCGCTCTGCATGACGTAGAGGGGCGCATCGACGCGGCGCTGCCGCAGCCCGTCGGCGAGCCGGTCGACGTACCTACGAACGATCGGCAGCAGCGCTGCGTTCACGATCGCCGTCGAAAAGCGCTCGTACTCGCGGTACTCGGGATCGATCTCCGAAGATCGCGTGATCGCGATATTCGGAAGCGCGCGTGCGATCGCATCGGCCAAGCGGCGCTCGTGCGCGTCGTTCGCGTAGCTGTGCAGCAATCCGATCGCAACGGCAACCACTCCGCGCGCGCGCAGTTCGCCGACGACGCGTTCGATCTCGGCATCGTCGAGCGGAACGATCGCGTCGCCGCGATAGTCGATGCGCTCCCTCACGGCGATGCGGTCTTCACGTGCTACGAGCGGATGCGGTCGCTTGACGAAGAGGTTGTAGACCTCACTGCGGTTCTGGCGGCCGATCTCGATGACATCGCGGAACCCGTGCGTGGTGACGAACGCAACGTGTGGAAGTTCGAGATGCATCTGTCCGAGTAGTGCGTTGGTCGCGATGGTGGTAGAGTGCGAGAGGAACTCGACGACCGGTCTCCGCGCGTGGCGTGCGAAGAGCGCATCGAGTGCCTCCAGCACACCGAGTTCAGGGGCGCGTGGAGTCGTGGCGACCTTGAGTGCGGTCAGGTCGCCCGTATGCGTGTCGACGGCGACGAGATCGGTGAACGTTCCCCCGACGTCGATCCCGACGCGCAGCGTGACTGGCATCGTTGCGGTGGTTCAACGGGCGTTACGGCAGGCCTCGGGTAATGCGAGCCTCCCGCAGCGGAGCATTGACATCGAACGTATGTTCGATTAGGATGGTCTCCCATGGCACTGGCGATCCTCTCCGCAACCGCCCGGTCCGAGGCCTTTCAGGCCCTGAAGGCGAGCCTGGATATGCGCTCGGCGGCGCTCGTGGAGGTCGAAGCGATCCTGCCCAGCGGCTTCGCGGAGCTCGACCGCGCCCTTTGCGGAGGGCTGCCGCGGGGTGGGATCGCTATCCTCGAAGGGGATCCGAGCTCGGGGCGGATGGCCATCGCCGCACGCTTCTTGGCGCAAGCGACGGCGCGCGGGCTGGCTGCGGCCGTCGACGACGGGCGTCTCTATCCGCCCGATCTCGCGCGGGCGGGCGTGGCGCTAGAGCGGCTGCTGGTGATCCCGGCCGAACGCCCGCTCGAGATTGCGCGCGCGGCCGATATTCTGCTGCGCTCGCGAGTTTTCGGCGTGGTGCTCCTCCCGCAGGCGCCGTTACGGACGGCGCTCTGGTCTCGCCTTCGGGATCTCGCGCAGAAGGCCGCCGCGCTGCTCCTCGTCGTCGGCACGCAGGCGGAGAGTGATCTCGCGTCGTTTGCGAGCGCGCGCCTGCACTGCACGATCGAGCGCGTTTCGTGGACCGGCGCGCCGGGGCCGTTCTGCGAACTCGCGGGATACGAGATCGGCGCGCGCGTGCTCAAGCGGCGGCGCGCGATACCGGGCACGGTCGTGCGCGTGCGCGCGCTCGCAAAGCGCGGCGACGCGCTTTAACTGCGCCGGCATCATCGATGTTGCTCTGCATCCACGTCCCAGGTTTTGCGGTGGCCGTTACCCGCACGCGCGAGGTGTGGAACGCCATGCTCGACGCTCTCGACGCGCTCTCGCCGCTCGTCGACGATCTGGTCGAAGGCACGACCTACCTCGATATGCGCGGCATCGACGGCGCGCCCGGCGACTGGGTGCGGCGCGCGCACGGTGTCCTCGCGGAGTTCGGCCTTCCGTTACGAGTCGGCATCGCCGCGAATAAGTTCGTCGCCCGCGCGGCGGCGAACGTACGTGACGGATGCATCTGCGAACCGGGAGGCGAGCGGGCGCTGGTCGCACCGCTGCCGCTCGATCTGCTTGGGCTCGATCCGCCGACGCTGGAACGCTTGCACCTTTTCGGCGTTCGTACCCTCGGAGAACTGGCAGGCCTGCCGCACGGTCCGTTCGTGCGGCGTTTCGGCCGCGCGGCGTCACTTTGGCACGCGCACGCCTGCGGCGTCGACCCGGAACCGGTGTTTCCACGCGCTCGCGAACTACAGATCGACGCGTCGCTCTATGGCGAGGGTACGGCGGAACGTGCGGAGCAGGTGTATTTCGCGCTGCGTCTGCTCGTCGAGCGCGTCTGTCGCGATCTCTCCCGCGCGGGTAAGGCCGCGGCGCTGTTGCAGGTGACTCTCGAATGTGAGAACGGCGATGTACGCGTGTTGCAGGTTGGGCTAGTGCGAGCGACGAGCGATCCGCACGCGATGCTGGATGTCCTGCGCGCGAAGATCGAAGGCGCGTCCTTCGGCGCTCCGATATCCGGCTTGCATCTGCGCGTGGCACGGTTGGAGGAGGGCGGCACGCCGGCCGCGCTCTTTGCATGTGGCGAACCAGATCCACAGGCCGTGGCTGTGGCGCTCGCACGGCTGGAAGCGGTATTGGGTGCGAGCGGTTCCCGCGCGCGCGTCGTGCCGGCGCGCCGCGTGGAGGCGCGTTTCGTGTACGACGTATTCCTCCCACCGGCGTCCTTTGCATACGACGCTCTTGCGGAGCCGGCCGCACCGTCTGCCGTTCCGCAGTTGCGCTTGCTAGCGGTACGCGAAATCGATGTCGTGCTCCGCGGTAACGCGCCATCGTTCGTCGGTTCTCCGCCGCGAGTGGTGATCGACTGCGCGGGGCCGTGGCGTATCGATGAAGGCTGGTTCGATACGCCCGTCGCGCGGGACGAGTTTGACGTCCTTCTCGAAGACGGCGCGCTCTATCGCATCTATCGCCAAGGCGAGCGCTGGTACGTGCGGGGGGTGTATGATTGAATGGCCTGAATGAATACGCCGAGCTTCACTGCTGGTCGAATTTTACGTTTCTCGAGGGTGGGTCGCATCCCGAAGATCTGGTCGACCGGGCGTTGGAACTCGGCCTGAGAGCGCTGGCGCTGACCGATCGCGACGGCCTCTACGCTGCGGTGCGCTTCTCCAAACGCGCGAAGGCACGCGGCCTACCGGCGATCGTCGGAAGTGAGCTCGCCTTCGAAGACGGCGGGCGCATCGTGTTGTTGGTCGAAAATGAGCGAGGGTATGCCAACCTCTGCGAACTTATATCGGTCGCCCAGTTACGAGGAAGCAAAAACGACGCGCGCCTGCGCATCGAGGATTTCGAGGGGCGAGCTGATGGGATCGTACTCGTCTCCGGCGGTGCGGGCGGTGCGATCGAGCGCGCACTGCTCCGTGACGAGCGGGCGGAAGCCGTTCGGCTAGCTTCGACGTTACGCGACCTCTTCGGCGAGCGATTATACTTGGAACTACAGATGCACTTGCATCCCGCCGACGCGCGCCGTTGTAACGCGGTGCTCGAACTCGCGCGCGATCTGCAGGTATCGTGCGTTGCGACTAACGGCGTCGTCTACGCGCGCAAGAGCGACGCGCACCTGGCCGACGTTCTGCTCTGCATCAAGCACAAAACGGATCTCTCCCACGCGCGCGCAAAAACGCTGCTGCGCCCCAACGCGGAGTACCATCTCAAAGAGCCGCGCATGATGGCGCAGATCTTTTCCGGCCATCCAAAAGTCATCGCCAACGCGGTGGCGATAGCCGAGCGATGCGCGTTTCGGTTCGATCGCCTCGACGGGCAATTCCCTCTATTTCCGGTTCCCATAGGATATACGCGGCAACGTTACCTGCGCGAACTCGTCTACCGTGGTGCGGCCGAACGCTATGGAAGCACGCTCGCTCCGGAAGTCGAACGTCAGATCGAGTACGAATTGGGGATCGTCGCGAAGCTCGATCTGGCCGGCTACTTCTTGATCGTATGGGATATCGTGCGCGCCGCCGGCGAGATGGGCGTACTCTGCCAGGGCCGCGGCTCAGCGGCGAACTCGGCGGTCTGTTACGCGCTCGGCATCACGGCGGTAGACCCCATCGGCAGCCGGCTGCTCTTCGAGCGCTTTCTTTCGGAGGAGCGCAGGGAAGTTCCGGATATCGATGTCGATTTCGCGCATCAAGACCGCGAGCGGGTAATTCAGTACGTCTACGAGCGGTACGGCCGTGCGCACGCGGCGATGGCGGCGGAGGTCGTCACGTACCACGCCCGCTCGGCGATTCGAGACGTAGGCAAAGCGATCGGGATGACGCTCGCGCAAGTCGAAGCGGTCGCGGGCGAATACGATACGTGCGAATCGCTCTCCGGCGCAACCGGCGAAAACGAAGCCGCCAGGCAATTGTTCGAGTTGTGCGAGCGTATCGACGCTTTCCCACGCCACATGGGTATTCACTCGGGTGGAATGGTCATCACGCGCGATCCGTTGGTGCGCGTCGCGCCGGTCGAGTGGGCGACGATGCGCGACCGCACGGTCCTCCAATGGGATAAAGACGATCTCCAAGATTTGGGTCTCATCAAGATCGATCTGCTCGGCCTCGGCATGCTCTCGCTCTTGAGAGAGGCCTTCGCCCTTCAAGCGCGCATCGAGAGCGGTGCCGTGGAGACACTCCGCCGGCCTGCGCTGCTAGGGCTTCACAGCATCCCCCCCGGCGATCCCGAAACTTACGCTATGCTGCAGCGAGCAGACACGATTGGCGTCTTCCAGGTCGAATCGCGCGCGCAGCAGTCGATGTTGCCGCGTATGAAACCTGCGTGCTTTTTCGATATCGTGATGCAGATCGCAATCATCCGCCCGGGGCCGATTCAAGGCCGGATGATCCATCCGTTTTTGCGTCGCCGGGCAGGGCTCGAGCCGGTAACCTATCCCCATCCGAAACTCGAACCGATTCTCGCACGTACGCTTGGGGTGCCGCTCTTTCAAGAGCAGGGGATGCGCATGGCGATCGAAGCGGCCGGCTTCTCGCCGGGGCAGGCCGATCGCTTGCGGCGGGCGATGGGCCACAAGCGATCGCAGGAGCGCATGCGTGAAATCTATCCGAAGCTGATCGAAGGCATGGTCGAAAACGGCATCGACCGAGACGCCGCCGAGCAACTCTTCCACATGCTGGAGGGCTTCGCCGATTACGGGTTTCCCGAATCGCACGCGGCGAGTTTCGCGCTGCTCACCTACGCGTCGGCGTACATGAAATGCCACTATCCCGCGGTTTTTTCGGCCGCGATCCTCAACGTGCAGCCGATGGGGTTCTATTCGACCGAGGTGCTCGTGAACGACGCCAAGCGACACGGCGTGACGGTCAAGCCGATCGAGGCGAACGCGAGCGAGTTTTGGAGTTACGCCGACGCGGATGGCGCGTTGCGTTTGGGGTTCCACCTCGTGCGCGATCTGGGGGAAGCGCAGCGGCGGCGTTTGGAAACGGCGCTCGCACGCGGCTCTTTCAAAGATCTGCGCGAGTTCGCGATCCGTACGCGGCTCGAGAAAGACGCGCTCGAAAGCCTCGCGGTCGCGGGCGCGTTCGCGCCGTGGTTCGCGTCGCGGCGCGAAGCGATGTGGTCGTTACGCGGGCTCGGCGAGCGCGAGGCGCGCGGCGAACTCGGCCGTAGGATGGATATCGAGGAACCGCAAGCACATTTCGCGCGGCTCGCCCCGTTGCAGGAGACGGCGTTCGATCTCTGGTCGACCGGCATCACGCCGAAACAACAGGCGATCGCACACGTTCGACCATTCCTGGAGATGCGCGGCGCGCTGACGGCCATGCAGATGCAGGCGGTGCCCGCGCATCGTTCGTGCCGGAGCGGCGGCGTGGTGATAACGCGCCAGCGCCCGGGCACGGCCAAGGGCTTCGTGTTCTTGACGCTCGAGGACGAAACGGGGCTGGTGAACGTGATCGTAAGACCCGACGTGTACGAACGCTACCGCCGCACGATCCGGCAATCGCGGGCGCTGCTTGTGGAAGGCACGCTGCAGAAGAAAGGCGGCTGCGTCGATCTGCTCGCACGGCGCTTTTGGCCGCTCGATCTCGGTGCAGCGCTCGAGGGTTTGCGTTCGCACGATTTCCGTTAGCCGTGCGCGATCGGGCAGTCCGCAAACCGGCGTTCGTAACAGAACCGCACCAGCGGTTTCATGATGGTTCCTGGCGGCGGAACGTAATTCGGCATCGGTCCGGGCAGCGGCATGCTGCGTGCCCCTGCGGCTAGCGGATCGTTTCCCACCGGGAAGCGGATCGGCCACGGCACGATTCCCTCTTCTGAACTTCCGTCGGGATACTGCACCCAATAGCGTACGTAGTAGTAGTTGTAGCCGTCTACGCGCCACCGCTTGAGTGGATAGAGGATGCCCTGCCCCTCGTTCGGCGCGCCTTGCATACCGAAGAGGTTGAGGTTGTAGCGCCTTATGGTCGAAGGGCGCACGTCTTTTTGCGTCGCCGCGAGGACCGGGTTGTTCGCAGCTCGCAATCGCGCGATCGTCTTTGAAAATTCTTGTTCCTGCTGCGCGATCGTCGAAGGCGAGAGAATCTCGTGCCGCGGTTGCGGCGGCGCATTGCGCGACCGCTGCGAGAGGACCACCGGGGGCGGCCGGTGCTGAGGCCGTACCGGTGCCGGCTGCGGTTGTTGCGGCCGGGGCTGCGGGGGCTGCGGTTGCGGGACCGGCGAGCTCAAAGGTTGGGGCAAGAGCGGGTGCGTGCGATGACGGATCTTGCGTGCGCTCGACGTCACGATGAACGTTTGCATCGGTCGCTGAGCTTTCGAGAAGGGCACCGGCAAGCCGAAAAGGCGCGCGAACAGCGGTCCGGCGATAAAATGCAGCAGCGTCGAAAGCACGAGTGCCCAGATGAAGACGCGCTGCGCGCGGCTCCGGAAGCGGCGCACCGTTAGGGGGTGTCGAGTCCGGCTTGCTGCAAGATAGCTCGTCCGCGTCCCCGCATAATGTAGTTGACGAAGATGCGCGCGGCGCGCGGATGCGGAGCGGTGCGCGGAATGGCGACCGCATAGGTAATTTCGTGCGAGAGAGCAGCGTTCGGTGGTAGCTCGATAACGGGTAGGCGCCTTCCGCTCGTCTCCGTCGAGTAGAAGAAACCCGCGTCCAGATTCGCCGTCTCTACGCGCACGAAAAGGCTCTCCTCGGGGAAGACCGCTGCGCGGCGCAGGATCGTTGCGGCCGCGCCGGGATCGTGCTCGTCGCGGGCCAGCATCTCGACCGCGCGGATCGTGAGCGACCCCTTCGGATCGAGCCGTGGATCGGTGCGCCCAATCTTCACGCCGGCCGTCTCTAGCACGCTCAAGATAGAACGTTGCCCTCGAGCGGCTTGTTCGAAGAGTTTGCGGTAGGACGAGTGTGGGGAGTAACCGATCAGCAGGCGCGCGTGTCCGAGCACCTGTACGTCCTCGACCGGCAGCCTCCGCAACACTGAAGGATCCGCTGTGATGAAAACGTCAGGCTCGCGCAATCCTGCCCGGATGAGGTTTGCGAGCTCCTTGCTTCCCCCGGGCTCACCTGCGAATCGCAGGCCCGTATCGCGCTGCAGGGCCGCGGCCAGCGGACCCTGCATGGTCTGTACCAGCGAACCCGCGTAGGCGACCGAGACGCTGCCGCTTGAAACGGGCGACAGGGCGAGCACAGCGCTCGCCGCTAGGGTGCCGGCTAATCTCAGCATGCCGTTCCTGTTCCGTTTTCGGAAACGACATTCCTTAACCTGTTGTGCAAGCGATTCGCCGCGCGGCGCCGTTTCGCAAGCATTTTGCAGCCGCGTAGCGAATGAGCCCACGGCACGACAATAGGAGCAGGAGACCTTGACGCAGGCGCAACCCACAGAGATGCAAAGCAACGACCGAGGACCGGGGTACCGCGACCGGCAGACCCTAGGCCGCGCGCTGATGTGGATCGGCGTGGCTGGCCTTTCGGCGGCGCTCACCTTTGCCGTCGTACGCGCACTCGTCAAGCGTCGGCCCGCCGATCCAACGAGTTTGCGCATCCAGCAGTTGATCGACGAAGCCAACACGCTCCTCAAGACGCTTGACGATCAGAAGAGCCCTGGGTAAGCCGCCCGGCCCCGCCGCACTACGGGTCGGGAGCGACGTCGAACTCGGATTCAGCGACCTGCTCGCGAACGGGCAGGCCGTCGGTCGTGCCGACGGCTTGGTGATCTTCTGCTTCGGTCCGCTGCCGCAGGAGCGTGCCCGCGTGCGCGTGACGGCCGTCAAACCCAAGTACGCCGTCGCCGAGATGAGCGAGCTTACGCTGGCCTCCCCGTTACGCGCACAGCCGTTCTGCGGAGTCTTCGGAGCCTGCGGGGGCTGCCAGGTGCAGCACTTGGCCTATGCGGGTCAACTCGCGTGGAAGCGCGATGTCGTGCGCGGCGCCTTGGCGCGAATCGGCGGCCTCGCGCACGCGGAAGTAAGGGATGCCATCGGCATGGCCGATCCGCGCGGATACCGCAACAAGATGTCGCTGGTGATCGAACACCGCTTCGGGAGGCCGCAGATCGGCTTCTACCAGCAGCGCTCGCACGATATCGTGCCGATCGGCGCCTGTCCCGTCGTCACGCCGCAACTCAACGCGCATATCGAGCGGCTGAACGTCGCCTGCGACGATCCGGCCACGGCACCGGCGTTCGCTCGGGCGCTGCACATCGTTGCGCGCAGCGCCCGAGCCACCGACCAGAGCGTGGTTTCCTTTACGACTGCCCTTCCGGACGAAGATCTGGGCCGCGTGGCCGCCGCGCTGCTCGAACGCCTGCCCGGTGCGATCGGCCTGACCAACTCGTACGATCCGTCTAGCGCGAACGCGGTCGTCGGCCGCAAGGAGCGACTCCTTGCCGGGCAGCCGCAGATCGAGGAGGAGATCGCCGGCGTGCGCTACCGCGTCTCCGGCGGCTCGTTCTTCCAGGTCAACGTCGAGATCCTCGAGCGCATCTTCGAATTCATGGAGCCCGGATTGATCGTCCCGCGCAGGATCGTTGATCTCTACTGCGGCGCCGGGACCTTCGCCCTCTACTTCGCACGGCACGGTAGCGACGTGCTCGGGATCGAGGAGAGCCCGAGTGCGATCGCCGAAGCGAATGAGAACGCCGAGCTCAACGGCTTAGCCGAGCGCGTTGCCTTCCGTCCAGGGCGAGTCGAAGATCGGGTACGCGAGCGCGAGGGGCGCGAGGCGCTTCGCGCCGCGCAGATCGTCTTTTTGGATCCGCCGCGCAAGGGCTGCGATGAAACGGTCCTCGAAGCGATTGCAGCGGCCGGAACGCCCAACGTATGGTACCTCTCCTGCGATCCGGCGACGCTGGCCCGGGATTTGAAGTTTCTGGCCGCCAAAGGATACGCCCTCGGGGTCGTTCAGCCGTTCGACATGTTTCCCTATACCGGGCACGTCGAGACGTTCGTTACCCTCTATCGAGAACGGCCCGCGAGCGCCACGCGGGTGGAGGAAGCCTTCGAGAACGTGCCGGTCCCACAATGGCCGGCCGGCGATGATCTTACTCGCAGCCTGAGCGCATCGGAGTATCCAGAGTTTGTCATCCGATAATATCGATATCCGCTATGTAGCGAAGTTGGCCCGTATCGAGCTCACCGACGATGAAGTGGAGCGGTTCGGCCGGCAGCTCGGCGATTTGCTCGAGCACGCAAAAACGCTGCACGAGCTCGACACCGCCGCAGTGTCCGCAACGGCGCAAGTGGTGGAATCCCGCAACGTCGCGCGCGCCGACGCGGTCGGCCGATGCCTGGAGCACGAAACCGTGATGCAGATGGCGCCGCAGCGCCAGGGTGCGTTTTTCCGCGTGCCTCGCATAATCTCCGAGGATAGTTGAAAGTGCGGGACGACCGGAGATGAGTGAGACGATGGAACTGAGCGCCGCAGAGATCGCGCGCCGCGTCAATGCCGGAGATATCTCGGCACGCGAAGTCACCGATGCCGCACTCGCGCAGATCGATGCCGTCGACGGCCGGCTCGGCGCATATCTCACGCGGCTGCATGATTTAGCGCGCGTATCTGCCGGCCGGGTCGACGCGCGCATCAAAGCCGGCGAGCATCTGCCGCTAGCGGGCGTACCGGTCGCCGTGAAGGACAACATGTGCCTTGCGGGCACACGCACGACGTGCGGTTCCAAGATGCTGGAAGGCTGGGTAGCGCCGTATACCGCCACCGCCGTTGCGCGGTTGCTCGATGCCGGGGCGATCCCCGTCGGCAAGGCGAATATGGACGAGTTTGCGATGGGCAGTTCGTGCGAGAACAGCGCGCTCGGGAAGACGCGCAATCCTTACGATTTGGGGCGCGTGCCGGGCGGCAGCTCCGGCGGTTCGGCCGCTGCGGTCGCGGCCTACGAGGCGGCGATAGGCATGGGCAGCGATACCGGCGGCTCCATTCGCGAGCCGGCCGCCTTCTGCAATCTCGTGGGTTTCAAGCCTACGTACGGGCGCGTCTCGCGCTACGGCCTCATCGCCTTTGCGTCGAGCCTCGATCAGATCGGTCCGCTCGCGCGCTCGGTGGAAGACGCCGCACTCGCGTACGACGTGATGGCGGGTAAGGATCCGATGGATTCCACCAGCGTCGATCGCCCGGTTGAACCGGCCGCCACGGCGCTACGCTCCGATCTGCGCGGCGTTCGCGTCGGTATCGTCAAGGAGTTCGGCACGCAACGGCTCGGTCCGGAGATCGATAGCCTCTACCGGCGCGCGTACCTCGATTTGGAAAGGCTCGGGGCGACGCTGGTCGACGTTGAACTCCCGACCGCCGAGTATGGACTGGCGACATATTATCTCATCGCACCGGCCGAATGTTCGAGTAACCTCGCACGCTTCGACGGCGTTCGCTACGGTTTGCGCGTCGACGGCGAGGATGTCGGCCAGATGTACGAGCGCACGCGTGCCGAGGGCTTCGGGCCCGAGGTGAAACGGCGCATTCTCATCGGTACCTACGCGCTCTCCAGCGGTTACTACGACGCCTATTACGTGAAAGCGCAGAAGGCCCGCACGAAGTTCGGGGCCGACTTCAAGCGCGCGTTCGAGCGCTGCGACCTGATCGCCTCGCCCGCCGCGAGTTCGCCGGCGTTCGCGTTTCACGCCAAGAGCGATCCATATAGCATGTATATGATGGACTACTACACGATTCCCATGTCGCTCGCAGGACTGCCCGCGCTCTCGGTGCCATGCGGGTACGTCCTGCCCGAAGGTTCAAGCCGGCCGATGCCGATGGGTTTGCAGCTCGCAGCGCCGCTCTTCGGCGAAGTGCAACTGCTGGCCGCGGCAAACGCGTACGAATGCGCGACGCAGCACGCGCGGCAACAGCGCCCGGAAGGTGCGTTGTGATGCAGTACGAGGCGGTAATCGGCATCGAATGTCACGTGGAACTCAAGACGAAGAGCAAGATGTTCTGCGCCTGTCCAAACCGCTTCGGGGGAGAACCTAACGCTCAGGTATGTCCGGTCTGCTTGGCGTTGCCGGGCGCTCTGCCGGTCGCGAACGAGGAAGCGATCCTGCAGGTGATTCGAGCGGGGCTCGCGTTCGGCGCGGAGATTCCCGCTTTCTCGAAGTTCGACCGGAAGAACTACTTCTATCCCGACATGCCGAAGGATTATCAGATCTCGCAGTACGACATGCCGCTCGCGCAAGGCGGTATCGTGCGTTACTGGCTCGAGGACGGCACCACGAAGGAATGCCGGCTCACGCGCATCCATCTGGAGGAAGACACCGGGAAGTCTACGCACGCCGGTAGCGGCGACGGTCGCATCGCGCACAGCCGCTACTCGCTGCTGGATTTCAATCGCGCCGGCGTACCGCTCATGGAGTGCGTCTCCGAGCCGGATATCCGCAGCGCGGAGGAGGCGGTCGGCTTTCTGGAGGCGCTCAAGCGCACCTTCGTGCAGCTCGGCGTGAGCGACGTCAAAATGGAGGAAGGCTCGCTGCGCTGCGACGCCAACGTCTCCATCCGTCCGGTAGGGTCGAAGGATTTCGGTACGAAGGCCGAGATCAAGAACATGAACTCGTTCCGTTCGGTCTACCGTGCGATCGAGAGCGAGATCGCACGGCAGATTGCGGTCGTTGCGCCGGGCGGACGGGTGATGCAGGAGACCCGCGGGTGGGACGAACTGGCCGGCACGACGCACTCGATGCGCAGCAAGGAGGAGGCGCATGACTATCGCTACTTCCCCGATCCGGATCTCGTGCCGATCGAGGTGGATCGTACCGTCGTAGCGCGTCTTCGCAGCCTGATGGCGGATCTGCCGATCGCGCGCTTCGAGCGCTACCGCGAGAGCTACGGTCTCGGCGTCGCGCAAGCGACGCAGCTCGTCGATACGCCGCAGTTGGCCGAGTACTTCGACTCCTGCGTCGGCGCCGGCGGCGGCGGGCAGCAGGCGGCAAATTTCGTGCTCGGCGATCTCTCTCGCCTGGCCAACGAAACGCAGACGCCCGTTTGGGAATCCTCGGTCGCGCCGCAGGATCTCGCGGAATTGATCGGCTTAGTGGAGAGCAAGACGATCAACTCCAAGATCGCCAAAGATCTGCTGCTACGCATGTGGAACGGCGGAGGCTCACCGAAGGCTCTCGTCGAGCACGAAGGTCTCGCGCAGACGAGCGATCCGGGCGCCGTCGAGCGCTTTGTCGACGAGGTGGTCGCCGCGCATCCAAAGGTGGTCGCCGACTATAAGGCGGGTAAGACGAACGTCATGGGATTCCTCGTCGGCCAGGTGATGAAGCAGAGCCGGGGCAAGGCCAATCCCGCGCTCGCCGGAGAGCTGCTCGCACAGAAGTTGGGATAGGTACGTGGAGGCCGCCCCGAGCGTTACCGGGTGCGCCGACGAGCGCACTCTCGAGACGCTGGACTTCCAGACGATTCGCGAACGCTTCGCCGCCGGCGCGCGCACGGAGCGCGGACGCCGCATCGCAGGGGAGCTGACGCCGTTCTCCGATTTCGCTCGCGTGCGTTTCGAGCAGCGTGCCACCACAGAGATGCGCGAGCTGATCTCGGGAGCGGATTTCTACGCACTCCCGGCGATCGATACCGCGGACGCGACGGCGGCTGCCGAAGCGGGGACGGCTCTACCGGCTGCGGATCTGCGCTCGGTGGCCGATGCGATCTCGGCGGCGGCCGCCGCCTTCAAGAAGACGCGCGAAAGGCCGAGCGAAACGATCGCGTCGTTGACTGCCTCCTATCGAGCGCTGCCGGATCTGCACCGCGCGCTCGTCGACGCTATCGACGAACGCGCTAACGTGCTGGATCGCGCGTCACCGGCACTCGCCCGCGTGCGCAAAAACCTCAAGCAGGCGAATGCCGACGCGCGTGAGCGCGTGGCGTCGCTCTTGCGCTCGCCCGCTTACGCCAAGGCGATCCAGGATACCGTCGTTACGATCCGCGAAGGTCGCTTCGTGGTGCCGGTCAAGGCCGAGTTCTCCGGCGCGGTTCCGGGGATCGTGCACGACACCAGCTCCACCGGGCAGACGCTCTTCATTGAGCCGCTCGCGGCGCTCGAGGCCAACAACCGGCTACGCACGCTTCGCGTGGCCGAAGAGCGGGAGGTCACACGCGTTCTCGATGAACTCTCGCGCCGGGTCGGCGCCGCCGCAGCGCAGATCGAAGCGAACGTCGAGATGCTCGCGCGGCTGGACGTTCTCGCGGCAAGAGCGCTCCTCGCGTTAGCGATGGACGCCGTCGCGCCGGAGCTGGTCGACGAGCCGGTTATCGCACTTTGCGAGGGTCGCCATCCACTGCTCGGCGCGCGTGCGGTTCCGCAGTCCTTCGCGCTCGACGAGCGGACGCGTTTGATCGCGATCAGCGGGCCCAACATGGGTGGCAAGACGGTCGCGCTAAAGATGGCCGGTCTCTTCGTGGCCATGACCTACGCGGGCATGCAACTCCCGGCCGCCAGCGGGACGCGGATCGGGCGCTTCACCCGGATATTCACCGATATCGGCGATGAGCAATCCATCCTCGAGAATACCTCGACGTTTTCGGCACACCTCGGGCGCATCCGCGAGATCGTAGACGCCGCCGACGACCGTTCGCTCGTCCTCATCGATGAGATCGGCGGCGGTACGGAACCGGCCGGTGGAGCGGCGCTGGCTATTGCGATACTGGAGCGGCTGCTTGCGGTACGAGCCTGCGGTATCGTTACGACGCACGCGACGGAGCTCAAGCTCTTCGCGCATGGTACGCCTGGCGTGGTCAACGCTGGAGTGCGTTTCGATCCCCAGACGTTCGCGCCGACCTACCAGTTGGACGTCGGCATGCCGGGCCAATCGCTCGCCTTTCCGCTGGCGCGGTCGCTCGGTATTCCAGCGGAACTCGTAGCGCGCGCGGAGTCATTGATCGGTACGCGCGAGCACGAGTATGAAAATGCGTTGGCGGAGCTCTCCGAAACGAACGCGGCGCTTCACGCGGAACGCGACGAGCTGGTTCGCCAACGCGTCGATCTGGGGCGTCAATCGGAGGATCTCCGCCTGCTGCGAGAGGCATTTGCAGGCGAGAGGCGCGCGTTCGCGGTGGCTGCCGACCTTCGCATGCAGCAAGCGCTGCGAGAGTTCACGAACGAATTGCAGCGCCGCGCCGAGCTGCGGGAAAACCGGGACGAAGGGATTCGGCGCCCCAAGGTCACGCCGGCGCAGAGCGCGCTCCTTTCGCGCACGCTCGAGCAGATGCGTCGAGATTTGGGCATCGAGCCTGAGCATGGCGGCGAGCCGTTGCAGGCCGTATACGCGCGGGACGATCGCGTCCGCGTGCTTTCCCTCGGCCAGGAGGGGACGGTGATTGCCGACAACGGTGAGAACCTCTTGGTGGCGATCGGTCCGATGCGCACGCTCGTCTCTAAAGACGACGTTCGGCTCTGCGGCAGCGAGCAACGGGGACGCTCGCGGGCGGATCGCAGCCACGGCGGCGACGCCCGGTTCGACGTTGCGGCTCGTACGACGGCGGAACTCGACGTGCGCGGCAAACGCTACGCCGAGGCCGAACCGCTGGTGGAGCGCTGGATCGACGACGCGCAGCTTGCCGGCAGCGCCTCATTGCGGCTCATTCACGGCAAGGGCACCGGCATGTTGGGGCGCGGGCTGCAGGAGTTCCTGCGCGGTCACCCCGCCGTCAAGAACGTCCGCTATGGCGACGAAAACGAGGGAGGCGGAGGCGTCACGGTCTTCGAACTGCGTTGACTTCTATGCGCGACCATGCTGAATTGCTATTGGACGGCTTCGATCGCGTCGAGACGCGCGCGGAGTTCTTGGAACGTATGGCGGAAGGCCGGCCGCTGGTCGTCAAACTCGGGCTCGATCCGACGTCGCCGGATCTGCACCTGGGGCACGCTGTCGTCCTGCGGAAGATGCAGCAGTTCGTCGAATGCGGTCACGACGTCACGCTATTGATCGGAGATTTCACGGCGCGTATCGGCGACCCGTCGGGCCGGAACGAGATGCGGCCGCCGCTGACGCTCGAACAGATCGAAGCGAACATGCGCACATACACGGAACAGGCTGGCGCGCTACTCGACCTAGCGCGCGTAAAGCTGCGCTACAATTCGGAGTGGCTAGCGGGCCTGTCGCTGGCGGATCTGCTGCGGTTGCTCTCGCGCGTCACGGTCGCGCAGATGCTCGAGCGTAACGATTTTCACGACCGGTACGCGGCGGGGACGCCGATATCCCTTCACGAGTTTCTCTATCCGGTCGCACAAGCGTACGACAGCGTCGCGCTGGGTGCCGATGTCGAACTCGGCGGGAACGACCAACTCTTTAACTTGCTTATGGGCCGGCACTACCAATCGTACGAGAACCGGCGGCCGCAAGTCTGCATGACGGTACCGTTGCTCGAGGGGCTCGACGGCGTGAAAAAAATGTCGAAATCGACCGGCAACTACGTTGGCTTGAGCGAGCCGGCGCACGAGCAGTTCGGCAAGCTCATGCGCATCCCAGACGAGCTGATCCCACGGTACGCGCGCCTGGCTGCCTTTCGATCGCAAACGGACTGCGAGGCGCTCGGCGTAGCGCTGCGAGGCACGAGGGCGCATCCGATGGACGAAAAGAAGCGCCTCGCCGAGGAGATCGTTGCCCTCTATCATGGTGCGGATGCGGCGCGGGCGGCGCGCGAGCGTTTCGAACGCACCGTTCAGCGGAAAGAACTACCCGCCGAAGCGCTACCGGAACTACGCCTGGAAGGTGTCCGCCGCGTCGTAGACGTCATCCTTGCGGCGGGGTTCGCGGAGAGCAAGCGGGCCGCCGAGCGGCTAATCTCAGGGAGCGGGGTCAGGGTGGATGGTATACTCGTCACGGATCCGAAGGCGGCGTGGAGCGCGTCGGGGGCGGCCGTCCTTTCGGTCGGATCGCGCAGATTCGTTCGCGTCGTGCCAAACGAAAGGTAGTTATGGCGGATAGAGCGGTCACCTATACGTCGTCGTTGCCGCCCGTCGAAGGCAGGGCGTTCGTCTGCAAGCGTTGCGGGCGCCGGTACGCCTATCCGAAACCGGGCGAGCGCCCTATTCGTTGCGAGTGCGGTTGGTGGTACGAGAATCGAGGTGGTGCCCTCAAAGAGGCGTATTGGCAACGGATCGAGCCGTATCGCGTGCCACCGCCTACGCTGTTTCCAGCCGGTTGACCGTCCGGCTTTTCGAGGGCAGGGGCTTGCCCTTCCCGAATTGCGCGGCATGCGAGTGTTGGTCATACATGGTCCGAACCTCAATCTGCTGGGCGAGCGCGAACCCGGCGTTTATGGAACGCAGACGCTCGCGCAGATCGACGAGCTGATCGAACGAACCGCCTCGAGCCTTGGCATCGAGGTGCGCATACAGCAGCACAACGACGAGGGCGGGATTGTCGATGCGATTCACGCGGCGCGTAAGGACTGCGGGGCGATCGTGATCAACCCGGGCGCGTACGGGCATTATTCCTATGCCATCGCCGATGCCATCGCCGCCGTGGCGATTCGGGCAATAGAAGTCCACCTGTCTAACGTGTACTCGCGCGAAGCGTTCCGGCGCGAGAGCGTCGTGGCGCCGGTCTGCGCTGGGAGCATCGCCGGGTTTGGCCCGCTCTCGTACGTGCTGGCGCTTCACGCCGCGGCGGCACGATAGTCCTGCAGGCCGGTGGCCCGGAAACCCTTGTAGATTAAGGCCTTTCCGATGATTTTTGGGAAGGAGGGAGCACCGCGTTTGCGTATATCCACTTTTTAGGCGGCCAGCCCACCGATATTGCTTTCACAGAGCCGCTAAGGAGATTTCATTTGACGAAAGCCGATCTAATCGAATCCGTTGCCGCCGAATCCGAACTATCCAAGCGCCAGGCCGGCGAGATCGTCGACCTTGTCTTGGACGAAATAAAGACGGCCCTCCAGAAGGGCGAGCGCGTCGCCCTGACTCCGTTTGGAAGCTTTGTCGTTCGTCAGCGCAAGGCGCGCGAAGGCCGTAACCCCAAGACTGGCGCGAAGATCAAGATTGCCGCTCGCAAAGTTCCGGCATTCGTTGCCGGCAAGGGGCTGAAAGAGGCCGTCGGTGGCGTCCGTAAGAGCACCGGCGCGAAGAAGGCGACCGCGAAGAAGACCCCTGCTAAAAAGGGCGGGCGCAAGCGCTGAGCGTCGGTCCGCTCAGGCCGGACGAGTTGCCGCAAGCTGTTGAAATATTCCAGCTTGCGTTTGCGGAAGAGCACGCCGCGCGTTTTCGCGGGCGTGTTCTTCCTACCGCCTTTGTCGACGTATGGCGGTTTTTGCTCGACGCGGAGCCGCAGGGATTCCTTGCCGCGCGCGAAGATGGGCGCCTTCTCGGGTACGCGATTTTCGTGCGGAGCCTAAGAGCGATCCAGCGCAAAGCCGTGCTCTCCGGGGCGGCGCTGCGTTGGGCGGCTAGGGCGCTCGGGGGCGCATTCGATCTGCGGCTACGTTCGATGTGGCGCATCGTGCGAAATAAGGCGTTATTCCTTACGAGCGAACGTCGGTACCGTAGCATCGGCGACGCGCAGCTGCTAAACGTCGCGGTTCATCCGCAGGCGCGGGGGCGCGGCGTGGCGACTGCGCTCGTAAGCGAGGGCTTGCGCTTGCTGCAGACGCTAGGCGTGCCCGAGGTTCGCTTGGAGGTGCGACCGTGGAACGCTGCGGCGCTAGCGGTCTACGCGCGTACGGGTTGGCGCGAAGTGGGGCGGACGCGCGACCTCGAAGGGGAGTGGGTTGTCATGGTCGCCAACCCGGGATGGCCAATTCCGGCGGGCGTGCCTCGCGGGTGAGCCTCCGCCGGTGCCAAAACGTCGGGCTGTAGCGCAGCTTGGTTAGCGCGCTTGACTGGGGGTCAAGAGGTCGCAGGTTCGAATCCTGTCAGCCCGACCATATAAAAGCCCCGAGATAGATTTGGCCGGCGGCGAGAGAGTTCGCGACACGCAGTATGTGTCTACTCGAGCCTGTTCGT
>JAJXWN010000080.1 GCA_021781595.1 bacterium
GAACGCAGGATCGATGAACCGCCACTGGATACGTGCGATCGTACTCTCCGCGGCCGTTGCCTTGGCCTGGGCCGCGCCCGCCGCAGCGAACGCTCCGGCACCTACGGCCCTTCCGACACCGCCGCAGCCGACGGTTCCGCTCCACACGGCCTTCAACGTCGAGGTCAACCAGCTCGGCCAGGTCGTGCTCGTGAAATCCGGGACGTCGTCGCCGAATTTGACCTTCAACGCCCAAACCTACGGCAACGTGCTGCAGATGTGGATCCGCCGCCAGGACGGAACGGCGGTGGTGGGCATGTACCGCGTCAACTACGACTACAACCCGAAGACCCACGGCATCACCCGCAGCGTGAAGCTGCTGTGGGCTGGAGGAGACTGGGGCAGCCAAGAGGGCGCTGCCAACCAGATGCTCGACGTCATGAAGCACCGGCAAGAAGCCGCGCGGCGTAAAGAAGAGCGGAATCTTCCCGATATCAACGCCGCGATCCGCAAAGCACTGGCCCTGCCGGCTCCTTCCGCTACGCCGCAGCCGTAGGCGCGCCGATGCGCAGGCGCCGCACCCGAAAAGATCTCGCTCCGATCCCGTTCGACAGCCTGCTTCGCGACGATCGAACTCGCAGCTGCGATGGCAAGGACGCTTACCCGAGCGAAGCCCACGCTCGCGCCGTCGCTGCGATGAACGGCCTCTCCGGCGCCCTCTTCACCTATCGCTGCAGATACTGCGAGCAATGGCACTTGACGCGGCGCCGAGAGCAACGATGCGATACGTGAGTTTCGAGCGCGACGGCCGCGTGCGCCCCGGGGCAATCGATGGTGACGACGTCGTCGCGATCGCATCCGAAACGTTGCTCGACTACGTCGCGCTGCCCACCGCCCGGCGCATCCGCGCACACACGCAGGAACGCTTTCCGCTCGCCGGCGTGCGGCTCGTAGCTCCGGTGCGCCCGCGCAAGAACGTATTCTGCGTCGGGCGCAACTATTTGGAGCACGCCAGAGAGAGCGCGCGCGCGGACGGCCGCGAGTTGAAACTCCCCGGCGTGCCGACGTTCTTCTCCAAAGCGCCGACGGCGATCGCCGACCCCGGTGCCACGCTCGTGCTGCAGGCTAAGATCTCGCAGGAATACGATTGGGAGGCCGAACTCGCGATCGTCATCGGCGCGCGCGTCAAAGACGTCGCTCCGGCACAAGCGCTCGATGCCATTTTCGGCTACACGTGTTTGAACGACGTTACCGCACGCGACCTGCAACGCGCGCACGGGCAGTGGTTCAAGGGAAAAAGCCTCGATGGCAGCTGCCCGATCGGACCGTGGATCGTTTCGCCCGACGAGATCGGCAACGTGCAAGCGCTCGAGATCGCGCTGACGCTCAACGGTACGGTCAAACAACGCGGCAATACGGCCGACATGATCTTCGACGTGCGGCGCATCATCGCGGAGCTGAGCCGCGGCATGACGCTCGAGCCGGGGGACGTCATCGCCACGGGCACGCCCGAGGGCGTCGGTTTCGCCCAAACGCCGCCAGAGTTCTTCAAGGATGGCGACGTGGTCGAAGTCGCGATCGAGCATATCGGGACGCTGCGCAACACGATCCGGATCGTGTAATCGGTCAACTGGTTGCGGTGGGGCCGGAGGTTTCGTTGGCGTCGTGCGGAATCCGCACGCTCATGAACGTCGCCGTCCCCCGTGAAACCGCCTTTAACGAGGCGCGAGTTGCACTCGTGCCCGAGACCGTCGCTCGGCTCGTCAAAGCGGGCGCCACGGTAACCGTCGAGCGTGGCGCCGGTACGCGCGCCGCCTTCCCAGACGACTCGTACGTGCAGGCCGGAGCGTCGATCCAGGACGATCCGGCCGCACTCTTTGGTAACGCCGATTTGGTCGCGTGCGTCGGGCGCCCCGCCGATGCAACGCTGAGCGCGATGCGGCGCGGCGCCGCGGTACTCGGTCTGCTGGCGCCGCTTGGCGACCCACAGTACGTCAAACTCCTCGCAGAGGCCGGCGTGACCGCGCTCTCCATGGATGCGATCCCTCGCATCACCCGCGCCCAAAGCATGGACGCACTCAGTTCGCAGAGCAACATCGCCGGATACAAAGCGGTCCTGCTGGCCGCCGTCGCGCTTCCCAAGTTCTTCCCAATGCTCACGACCGCAGCCGGAACGATTCCTCCGGCGAAGGCGCTGGTGCTCGGTGCCGGCGTTGCCGGCCTGCAGGCGATCGCCACCGCCCGGCGGCTGGGCGCGGTCGTCAGCGCGTACGACGTACGAGCGGCGGTCAAAGAGCAAGTGCAGAGTTTGGGCGCTACGTTCCTGGAGGTCGATCTCGGCGTCGACGCTGAGGGCGCCGGCGGCTACGCCAAAGAGCTGACGCCCGAGCAGATCGACAAGCAGCGCCGCTTCATGGTCGATGCCATCGGAAAGTCCGACGTCGTCGTCACCACCGCGCTCGTGCCCGGCCGGCCGGCACCGCGGCTCATCACCGAAGAGGCGGTCGCGGCGATGAAACCCGGATCGGTCATCGTCGACCTCGCTGCCGAAGCCGGCGGCAACTGCGCGCTCACGAAGCCGGGCGAGACCTTCGTTACCGCCGGCGGAGTGCAGATTCTCGGGGAGATGAACTTACCCTCGACCATGCCCCACCACGCGAGCCAACTCTACTCGCGCAACGTGTTCGCGCTCTTGGGCGTCATCGTCAAAGACAACGCGCTTCACCTGGATTTCGACGACGAGATCGCCCGCGGTACGACTATCGCGCATGGCGGCAAGATCGTCCACCAACCAACGCTCGACGCACTCAGAGAAACCGGAGCAGCATCGTGAATCACGGGCCCGACCT
Source organism: bacterium (assembly GCA_021781595.1). Classification (GTDB taxonomy): domain Bacteria; phylum Vulcanimicrobiota; class Vulcanimicrobiia; order Vulcanimicrobiales; family Vulcanimicrobiaceae; genus JAJYFL01. Next base: position 2,829 of record JAJXWN010000080.1, read on the forward strand.
CTTTCAACTCCTGACGGTTTTCATTTTAGCGATCTTCGTCGGTTTCGAAGTTATTTCGAAGGTGCCGACGACGCTCCACACGCCCTTGATGTCGGCTACCAACGCCATCCACGGCGTCGTGCTGGTCGGCGCGATCGTCATCGTGGCTCAGCTCTTCGGTGCGGGAACGCCGTCGACGGCACTGACGGTCCTCGGCATCTGCGCGGTGGCCCTCGGAACGATCAACGTGGCCGGCGGCTTCGCAGTCACCGAACGAATGCTGCAGATGTTCAAGAAGCGGGAGCCGGCCAAGAAATGACGTTCGACCTACAATCCCTCATGCTCGACGCGGCGGAGCTCGCCGCGATCGTGCTCTTCATCCTTGGGCTGCGCTTCCTGAGCTCGCCCGCCACCGCGCGCCTGGGCAACAGGCTCGCGGCCGTCGGTATGCTGATAGCTCTGGTCGCGGTGCTGTACTCGACGCACGCGCTCGGCTGGTGGGCCATCCTCGCCGGCATCGCGATCGGCGCCGTTATCGGCTTCTTCTCCGCGCTCAAAGTCAAGATGACGGCGATGCCGCAGATGGTCGCGCTGTTCAACGGCGCGGGCGGCGGCGCGGCCGGCCTCATCTCGTCGGTAGAGTTCTTCGTCTCGGCGCATCCCTACGGCTGGACCGTCTCAGTCTCGCTCGTCTTGAGCGCGATCATCGGCTGTTTGAGCGCCGCCGGATCCGTCATCGCGTTTCTCAAACTCCAAGAACTGATGACCGGGCGCCCCATCACCTATAAGGGCCAGCAGGTCGTCAACGGGATCGTCGCGCTCGGCATCATCGTTCTGGGCGTGCTGCTGATCGCAACGCAGGGCGTCGATCCTCAGTGGGTCTACCTCGCGATGCTCGCGGCGGCGCTCCTGCTCGGCGTGTTCTTCGTGCTGCCGATCGGCGGCGCCGATATGCCGGTCGTCATCTCGCTGCTCAACTCGTTCACGGGCGTTGCCGTTGCGATCACCGGTTTCGAACTGAACAGCAACCTGCTGATCATCAGCGGATCGCTCGTCGGCGCGAGCGGAACGCTGCTTACGATTCTCATGGGGAAAGCCATGAACCGGCCGCTCACCAACGTGCTCTTCGGCGCCTTCGGCTCGGGCGGCGGCATGGAGACGAGCGCGAGTTCCGGCGGCCAGCAGAACGTCCGCGCGACCAGCGTCGAGGACGTTGCGGTGATGCTTGCCTACGCGCAGCAAGTGGTCGTGGTCCCCGGTTACGGCATGGCCGTCGCGCAGGCGCAGCACAGCGTGCGAGAGCTCGCGGATCAGTTGGAGAAACGCGGAGTCGCCGTGAAGTACGCAATCCACCCCGTGGCCGGGCGCATGCCCGGCCACATGAACGTTCTGCTAGCCGAGGCCAACGTACCGTACAATCAGCTCTACGACATGGACGACATCAATCCCGAGTTTCCGCGCACCGACGTCGCGCTCGTAATCGGAGCCAACGACGTCACCAACCCGGCCGCGCGCAACGTTGCCAGCTCGCCGATCTACGGCATGCCGATCCTCGACGTCGACAAAGCGCAGAACGTCGTCGTACTGAAGCGCTCGATGCGTTCGGGTTTCGCCGGCATCGAAAACCCGCTCTACGAGTTACCGAACTGCTCGATGCTATTCGGCGACGCAAAGGCAAGCGTGAGCGCCTTGACGGCTGCGGTAAAGGCGGTCTGACGACCGTTCGTCAGCGACGCGTGCGTTCGTACGCGTCGCGCGAGAGGAATGCGAGGAGAAGGACGGCGGCCGGCAGCAGCACGTAGTCGAACCAGATGCCGAGCCACGCGATCTGATCGAGGTGCGCCACAGCCGCGCCGGCACTGAGAACGGCGAAGACCAGCGTCGCGGCCAAACGCATCTCGTAGCCACGCCAGAGCGAGGCCATTGCAACCAGAGCCGCTCCGAACTCGGCCCCCGCGAGCTCCGATTCGAAGGGGCTAGGTTTCCAGCCGGTCGAGGCCGCCGCAATCGGTTGAAAGAACGCGTGCGAGACGCCCGCCCACGCGAGCGTCAAGCCGACGCTGTAGAACAAGATCTCGCCCCAGAGCACGTAAGCGGTCGTGACGACGACGTGTTGCCGGCTGGCTCGCCGACTCTTGGCGATTGCAACGACGACCGCCACCGCGAACGTCACGATACCGAAGTTATTCAGAATTGTAGAAACGACGTGCGCGATCGGCATGGCATCCTCACTCTTTGACGGTCCAGTCGTATGCGTTCCAGGTTGGAAGAAAGGCGTTGGGATCGAATCCGTGCAGCCGCGTGCGGTATGCGTAGATATAATCGGCGTTGAAGAGGAAGATCGCGGGAACCCGGCGCGCCACGATCGTCGCTATGCGCGCGTAGAGCCGTTTGCGCTCGTTCTGCGACGTCGATGCGAGGGCGCGCCGCTCGAGCGCGTCTACCCGCGCGCTGCAGAAGCGCATGTAATTCGATGCGCCGTGGCAGCCGACGATCGAGGAGTCGTCCGGATCGGCGCCCATCGTCCATACGACGTAGGCCATGTCGAACTTGCCGCTGCGCAGGATGCCGCCTAAGGACGCCGGCGCGTACATCTGCGCGTTGCTCACGGATTTCAGCCTTACGTTCACGCCACGCAGCCGCAACTCGGCCTGCACGACGGTTGCGACGCGGACGCCCGTTGCGGATTCGGGGAACTGCACGTAGTCGAGCGAGAGTTCTTCTCCGTCCTTATAGCGCATGCCGTTGCGGCCACGCCGCCAACCGGCCGCATCGAACAGCGCATCGGCCGCCTGAGGGTCGTAGCCCGGCTCCTTTACCGATGGATCGTACGCCCACGAGAACTGCGGCTGCAGCATATTGGTAACGGGATACGCGCCCAGCGTGATTTTCCGGCTGATGCCGCCGCGATCGATCGACATCGCGAGCGCCCGGCGAACGCGCACGTCGCGAAGCGGGGCGCGTGCGGTATTCAGCGCAATCCCCGCAACCACGGCCGTTGGGACGACGCGATAGCGTATCCCGCGCTTGCCGCGCAACGCGGCCTCTTGCACGGGTGCGATCAAGTTCCAGTCGAGCCGGCCGGCTTCCAGCATCACGAGATTCGTGTTCGGGTCCGGAATCACCGCAACGTGCAGGTACTCAATCTTCGGCTTACCACGCCAGTACGAAGGGTTGGCTCGATAGGTGAGCGAGTCGCCGCGGCGCCAGCGCACGAACTCGTACGGGCCGTCGCCGACCAGCGGCGCGGCATCGAACGGCGCGCGCGCCAGTGGCTCTTCCTTGCGCAATACGTGCGCCGGCAATACGAACTGCGGGGTGAAGCCGTACGAAAAATAGGTCTGCACGGCCGGAGCCCAGGCGCGCTTCAAGTGAAAGACGACGGTGTACGGACCGCGCGCGTAGGCCCGGTCGATCAGGTCGTAGCCTTCGTGCGAGCGGACGGGATTACGCGGGTCGAGGATCGCGTGCAGCGTGAAGAGCACGTCTGCGGAGGTTACGGGAACGCCGTCGCTCCAGCGAACGCCCTTGCGCAGGTGGTACACGATCGTGCGCCCGCTCCGCGAGATGCCGCCGTTGCGGCGCGTCGGGATCTGCGCGAGCAGTTCCGGAACCGGCTTGCCATGGGCATCGAGATCGATGAACGGCTCGAAGGAGAGCCGCGCGAGCTGCTGCTCGACCGAGGCCGAATCCTGGCGGCCGAAGAGCGGGTTGAGGTTGGCCGGATCGGCGGCCAGGTTGAACCGCACGGAGTTCGCCGGCGGGGCGCCACAAGCCGTAAGCCAAAGCAGGGCAAGCAGGATCCCCGCGCGTCTCATCCCTGCCCCTTCGCGTGGGATAGGCCGGCGCCTTGCGTCCCCGGCCTTGCTCCGAATAAACAGGCTATGCTATAGTGGTAGGGCCGATTGTTATTCGGCAATTTGAGGATTATGGCGAATATCACGGTGGAGACGGGCGAACTCGACGAGCTCGACCTACGGCTCTTGGACGCGTTGCAGCGAAACGCTCGATCGACCTTTGCGGAGCTCGGCGCGGTCGTGGGTTTGAAGCCTCCGGCCGTCCACGACCGCGTGAAACGCCTCGAAGGCCGCGGCTACGTGCGCGGGTATGCGGCCCAGCTCGACAACCGGCTGCTCGGCTTGGAACTCGCCGCGTTCGTGAGTTGCTACACCACGCCCGATTGCGGGTACGAAGCGTTTACGGCCGCTCTCTCGGCGATGCCCGAGATCTGCGAAGTGCACAGCGTTGCCGGAGAAGAATCGTTCGTGCTCAAGGTTATGACACGGTCCACCGGCCATCTCGACGAACTGCTTTCGCGCTTGAAGTCCGTGACGGGAATGGCACGCACGAAGACCACGATCGTGCTCTCGACACCCTTCGAGCGCGGCGGAATCTCCGTTCGATGACGCATCGCTTAGGAACGCACCGGGTCCTCGATCCTCCGGGTGCGATGCCGCAGACTGCCTGGAGGCTCGACGACACGCCGATCGCGCTCGACAGCGAGATCTTGTGCGAGGTCGAGACGCTCAATATCGACTCGGCGTCGTTCAAGCAGATCGCCGACGCATGCGCCGGCGACGCGGCTCGAATCGCGGACCACATTGCCTCGACGGTACGCGAGCGCGGCAAGCAGCACAATCCGGTTACCGGCAGCGGCGGTATGTTCATCGGCCGCGTACTGGAGATCGGCGAACGGCTGCGCGAACGCATCGACCTGCAGATAGGCGATCGCATCGCTTCGCTCGTCTCGCTGACCCTCACCCCGCTGCGCATCGAAGAGGTCGGCCGCGTCGACGTGGAGACCGGTCGCGTTTGGGTTCGCGCCAAGGCCATCTTGTTCGAGAGCGGCCTGTGGGCAAAGTTGCCCGAAGATATCCACGAAGACGTCGCGCTCGCGGTGCTCGACGTGGCCGGTGCGCCCGCGCAGGTCATGCGCCTAGCCAAACCCGGCATGACGGTTGCGGTCATCGGCGCTTGCGGCAAGTCCGGCATGCTCTCGTGCGCTCAGGCGAAGGCGCGGGTCGGGCCGGCGGGCAAGGTGATCGGCGTTGCCCCGCACGCGTCGACGCCTTCGGCGCGGATGTTGCGCGACGCCGGTTTCGTCGACGCGTTCGTCGAGGCCGACGCCCGAGACGCGCTAGGCGTCAGCGCGCGCGTCGCGGAGATCGCACCCGAGCTCGCCGATCTGGTGGTCAATTGCGTGAACGTCCCCGGAACCGAGCTCACCTCGATTCTCTGCACGAAAGAATACGGGGTCGTGTACTTCTTCTCGATGTCGACGTCTTTTACCGCCGCGGCGCTCGGCGCCGAAGGCGTAGGGAAAGACGTAACGATGATCGTCGGCAACGGCTACGCGAAGGGTCACGCCGAGATCGCACTGCAGACGCTTCGCGAAAATCCTCCGATTCGCGCGTATTTCGAAAAGAAATACGCGCCCGGCACCCAACCACTCGCGACGATAGGAACAACACGATCATGAGCGAGATCGTTCACAAGAAGCCCCCGGCCGAGGCCGAGTCATTCGAGTACAAAGACCTTCGGCAAGGTGAATTCTGGCGCCACGTGCCCGCATATCGCGAGGCCGGCGAGGCGACGTTCCTCGATCATCTGTGGCAGCAGAAACATGCCGTCAAGACGCCGGAGGAGCTGCTCGGAACGATCGAAGGCCTCGCCCCGCCGGAGTTTATCGCGGATGTAAAGGCCGGATTTCGCCTCGCTCCGATGGCCGTTCGCGTCTCTCCGTACGCGATCTCGCTGATCGATTGGAACGCACCCTATGACGACCCGATTCGCCGGCAGTTCATCCCGGTGGCGAGCACTCTGCTGCCGGACCACCCGCGGCTGACGCTCGATTCGCTGCACGAACAGGACGACTCACCGGTACCGGGCCTGGTACACCGCTACGTGGACAAAGCGCTCTTCCTGCCGCTCAACACGTGCCCGGTCTACTGTCGTTTCTGCACGCGTTCCTACGCGATCGGTCCCGACACCGAGAACGTCGACAAAGTCGCGCTCGCCAAGACTCCCAAACAAGATCG
>JAJXWN010000081.1 GCA_021781595.1 bacterium
AGATCATTACAGCGTGCGCGCTCGATCTTGCGCCCGCTTGGTGGGAACAGCTGCGCGACGGCGGGCGCCTCGTCGTCCCGCTGGCGCTCGACCAGGTCCAGCGCTCGATCGCCTTCGAGCGCGACGGTTCGCTGTTACGCAGCACGAGCGTCATCGACTGCGCCTTCGTCTCGCTGCGCGGAAGCGCGGCCCAAACGCCACCTGCCGCCGGCGACCGGGCGATGGCGATCGCATCGGGCACGATGCACGTCACCGCCATGCGCCACAACGCTATCGATCCTGCCGTACTCGCACACGCCGAGATCGTCGTCGAACGCGCGGCGACGACCTTTGCGATCGGTAGCCGGCGTACCTAATTATTATTTTTTGAAGTAGGCGGCGTTGATCTCGACGTAGTTCTCCCATTTCGCGGGGACGTCGGAATCCGCGAAGATCGCTTCGACCGGGCAGGCGGAGACGCACGCACCACAGTCGATACAGACCTCTGGGTCGATGTAAAGCATCTCATCCGCGTCCTCACCATGGATGCAATCGACCGGACAGACGTCGACGCACGACTTGTCCTTCGTTCCAATGCACGGTTCGGTGATGATGTACGTCATGTGAGCCGATCGACCCCTCTGTCCGGTTATAGTGAAGTGAAGCGAAATGCTATGGGCAACTCTATTAGAAGCGCTCGGGCCGGAGGCCTTCCCCGAAAGCGCCCTCGAGCGCCGGCCGAAGCGGGCAACGCGGCGCCGGCGGTCGAAATCAGGCTGGTGCCGGCTGGGCCCGAGCGCCCGCATCGGCCCGCCCGTTCGCTTGGAGAGGTGCCAACCGCTATGAAAACGATACTCGTAATCGCGACCGCGCTGCTCCTCGGTACGGCCCAGTTGCCGGCGGGAGCGGCGGTTCCGCCCGTCGAGATCACCGTTACCGGGACGGGAAGCGTATCGAACGCTCCAAACGTCGCCACCGTCAACGTCGGGGCGACCACCAACGATGCCGTCGCAAACGTCGCCACTTCGCAGAACAACGCCATCTACGAAAGGGCCGTCGCCCGGCTCGCTGCGCTGGGCATCGCTCGCGCCGACGTACGCACGACGTACTACAATCTGAATTACGTGCCGCGACCGAAAACCGAAGGCGCCCCGGCGCAGCCCCAACCGTATGCGGTCCGCTACGGCTACGTCGTCGATCGCAGCATTACCGTAACGGTGCATGACACGAATATCGTCGGCAAGGTCGTCGACGCATGCGTTGCTGCCGGAGCGACGAACGTCAACGGCGTCTCCTTCGGTCTCTCCGATTCGCGGGACGCCTATCTACGCGCACTCGGCCGCGCGGTGAACGACGCAAGGACGAAAGCACAGGCCATCGCCGCCGCCGCGCACCTGCGCATCGTCGGCGTCAAGTCGATCGAGCAAGGCGCGGGCTACGCGGGCCGGCCGATGCTGACCATAGCCGCTGTACAGGCGCACTCATATCCCGTACAGCCGACCCAGATCCAGCCGAGCAACGTGAACGTGCAAGCGACGGTCACGACCACGTACGAAGCGCAGTAGATATGGAAACGCTCTGCGAGCAGTGCGGGCAGCGCCCCGCTCGCATCTTCGACCCGGTCGCACGGCCCGGGCAGAACAACCTCTGCGAAGCGTGCGCGGGCCGCGCGAACGCCACCGCAGCGACGCTTCCGCTACTCGGCATGGCGCTGGGTGCCGCCGCGCTTGTCGCCGGCGGTGCGTTTCTCGTCGACCGGCTCCAGCGCGGCGGTGGCGAGACCCCTGCGGGCGTCGGCCCGTTCGAGGAGTTTACGCGACGCCTGCGCAACGCCACGCCGACGCTCTCGGCATTTTCACGCGACCTCACGGAGCTCGCGCGGGCGAGCAAGCTCGACCCGGTCATCGGCCGCGACACCGAGGTCGAGCGCGTCGTAGCCATCCTCGCGCGCCGCAGTAAGAACAATCCCGTTCTAGTCGGCGAGCCGGGGGTCGGAAAGACCGCCATCGTCGAAGGCCTCGCGCAGCGCATCGTCGCCGATACGGTTCCGCCGGCGCTGCGCAACAAACGCGTGCTCGCGCTCTCGCTCGGCCCGCTGGTTGCCGGAACGAAGTACCGCGGCGAGTTCGAAGGCCGCGTAAAGAAGATCCTGGACGAGGTCCGGCGCGCCTCCCGCGACGTCATCTTGTTCATCGACGAACTACACACGCTGGTCGGGGCTGGAGCCGCCGAGGGTTCGCTCGACCTGAGTTCGATGATCAAGCCCGAACTCGCGCGCGGAGACCTTCAATGCATCGGGGCGACGACCTTCGACGAATACCGCAAGTACGTCGAATCCGACGCCGCACTCGAGCGGCGCTTTCAACCGGTGATGGTCGAGGAGCCCACGATTGCTCAGACCGCGCGCATCTTGCGCGGCCTGCGCGACGGCTACGCTAAACATCACAACGTCGAGATCCGCGACGACGCGATCGAGGCAGCCGCCACGCTCTCGGCTCGCTACATCGCCGACCGTTTTCTGCCGGACAAGGCCATCGATTTGATGGACGAGGCCGCCGCGTCGGTAGCACTGGCCAACAAAGGTGCCGTGGCACGACCGCCGGTAACGGCCGAAAACGTCGCCGCCGTCGTGACGAAGTGGACCGGGATCCCGCCGGCTACGCTCTCCGAATCGCAGGCAAGTAACTTGCTCGCGCTTGAAACGACGCTCGCCAAGCGCGTCATCGGTCAGAGCGGCGCGATCGCGGCGGTCAGCGAAGCGATCCGCCGCGCGCGTGCCGGCCTGCACGATCCGCGCAAACCGCTAGGAAGCTTTCTGTTCCTGGGTTCGAGCGGCGTCGGCAAGACCGAACTCGCGAAGGCACTGGCAGAGGCGCTCTTCGGCAGCGAGGCGGCACTCGTGCGCATCGATCTCTCCGAGTTCACCGAGTCGCACACCGTCTCGCGCCTGCTCGGAGCACCGCCGGGATATCAGGGGCACGAAGAGGCGGGGCAACTCACGGAACCCGTCCGCCGGCGCCCGTACTGCGTCGTGCTTTTCGACGAACTCGAGAAGGCGCACCCGGACGTCGCCGCCCTACTGCTGCAGATTCTCGACGATGGCCGCGTCACTGACGCGAAGGGGCGCACCATCGATTTCCGCCACGCGCTCCTCATCATGACGACCAATCTCGACGAAGCCGAACTTCCGCTAGCGTTCCGCCCGGAGTTTCTCAACCGCGTAGACGAGACCGTGCGCTTCAACGATCTCGGTGTCATACAAATCGAGCAGATCGTGGCGATTCACGTGGACGCATTGGCCGAGCGCTTGGGCGCGCGCAAGGTGACGCTGCGATTATCTGAGGAGGCGCGGGCGTTCCTGGCGCGCGAAGCGATGCAGGCCGGCAGCGGCGCGCGCCACGTTCAGCGCACTGTTGCGCGGCACGTAAGCACGCCCTTATCGACGGCGATCCTGCGCGGCGATCTGCGCGCCGGCAACGCCGCAGACGTCACGCTCGAAGGCGCGTCTCTGGTCGTGAAAGCGGCATAGATCTAACGCCGCTTCGGTCTCACCGCCAGGCTTGGCACGCGTAGAGTGGGCGCGGTCCTCCGTTCCGGTAAGACGGTAGCCTCACTTCGTGAACCACGCGTATCGCTGGAAGTTGAACGTGACCGTTGCCTGCCCGGGAGCGTTTCCTGAGCCTTGCATCTGGATGCCGGCGATCGACACATTCTTAAAGACATACTTCGTGCCGGGCGTGAGCAGAGTAACCTGCGTGAGACGATGACCGTCGAAAACCCACCTCGGCAACTTTGCCACTTGCTCGCCGAGAGTGGCGCTAAACGTCAATTGTGACACCGATTTTTTCGAGGTGTTTAGGCTCCAGGAGCCCACCGCGATCGGGCCGAGTTGCGGAAAGCAGATCAGCGGGCTGGCGGCCGCCGGCGGACACGGCGGCGCGTACGCGGAGCCGCCCTGCGTCGTCTCCTCGATCCTCGCGGAATTCAGTGTGAATTGGGCAGTCGTTTGCCTCCCCGAGCTGCTGATGGAGAACGACGAGACGCTCGCATTCCTGAACGTGAACGTCACGTCGGGCGTCTTGAGGACCACCATTGCCTCGACGCGGTTCGCGGCGGCATCGATCTGGAGGAATCGCGAAACCTTGTCAAGCGGCACCGTCACGTTGGCCGTCGCGTTGATCGACGGTGAGCTACCGAAGCGCGAGACACTCATGCCGCTCTGGCCTCCCGAACCGACGGAGGTGGAGGTCGACCAATTCAACACCGCGATGGCGCCATGTCCCCTAACGGAGAGGGTCGCTCCCGAGCTGAAGGCCGGCGCGGAGTTGAATCTTGGAAAGACGGGGCTCGGGTGTCGTCCGAGCTGCGGAGGGCCCGGAGTCGCGTTGCCCGCCAAAGGCAGCGAAGCGGCCAGCATACAGATCAGCAGAATCCGAAAATTACGCATGTTAAATCACCGGTGCGGCAGTGTAGTATACCAGCGCTCGGCCAAGCGCCGCGTGATGCCCTCGCACGCAGACGATGTCTTACCGAACGGTGCCGCACAGAATACGTCGCCGGCAAACGGTCCGCGAGCGAACTGCAACTCGTAAAAACTTCCCTTACTCCCCTCTTCGAAGGCCGAGTGCTTCCCGGTCCGCCCGGGATGCAGGCCACCCTTTCTCTTTGCGTCGTTGATGAAACTCTGCACCCAGGAGTTCGCACCGGCAGGCGAGGCGAAGCGAAATAGGACGACGCTCACGTCGTTCTGCGGCACGTTGCCCGGCCGATAGGTGCGCGTAAGCATCGCTCCCAACCCATCGCGTTGCAGCGTGCGCAACGTCTGCTGGGGCTTGTGGCTGCTATCTTCCATCGCCCACGCTTCGGCCGGAACGCTCGTCGTCCCGACCACGCGCCACGGCGCGGCGCTCGACGAGGGAAGAAGCGCCGCCTCCGAGGCGGAGAGCGCCGGAGTATGCAGATGCCCCGTGAGAAGCGCTCGAGTCCGCTGCGAAACCGGGCGGAAGAGCCCAGCAAGGGTATTCGCAGTCCAGGGTATGCGGTCGATCAAAGCAATGCGCCCGACCGCCGTTCCGATACGCCAGCGCAGCGTGAGCTCCGTCAGTTTGCCGGACGTTTTCCGCGAGTAGCGCCACTGATTCGCATCGACGCGCGGGCCCGTAATGGTTCGGCCACGATCGTCGACGCGCGAGTAACGCGCGTAGGCCGCTTGCGCTTGCGCAGAGTTGGCGAGGACGACGACCGTGCTATCGATTTCGGCGCCGGCGCGCTCCGCGTCGGGACCGGCGTAATCATACATCTGCACCGCCTCCGCAACCGGCAGCGGTCCTGCCTCCAAGCCAAGGTTGAATTGCGGCAGGACAGGCCAGAAATCGCTTCCGCCCGGCAGTCGTTTCACCTCGCTCCACGTGGTCGCGACCCCGAGCGCGTCCTGGCCGGCGATGGTCGCGCCTTTGGCAGCCGAAGCTCGCACAACGCCGGCGCTAGCGACGAACGCGAAAAGAACGAGCGAGCAAAGAACGTTACGCTGAAGCATCCCACTCTCCATCCGGCACCTCATGCGGGGACAGGCGCCGTTCGCACGCAGCCAGGCCGATGGCTTTGGCTGCCCTGCCTCACCCCTCCTCTGTGCCCGGGGATCGCGGCCGCCCAGCCGGAGCACGCCTTTCGCTAGAGCTGGCGGCCCTCGTCAATCGCCGCCGGGATCAATCTGATCTTGCCGGTATGAAGGTCGTAGACCGCGGCCTGTTCATGGCGATCCGCCGCTCCCGCAAGCTTACCTCACCGCGTTCCGAGCTTCACCCGCCAACGCGAAAATGCGTGATGTAGCTCCATAGCCCAAAAACTTTGAGCAACCAGACGACAACGAAGATGACGACGACTGCATTCAACAGCGACTTTATCGAACCGGCCATCGGTACGAAGTTGTTGATCAGCCAGAGAAGAACTCCGACGACTATGAGAACTATGACGACTTGGATCAATGCCACGACCCACCTCTCCCTATCTTGCGAAAATGACCTGGCTCGTCCGCCTCGCCAGATAATCAAGTCTACCCCGAATAGGGCTGCTCTTCACGCGCGCCCACGCCCGTCATAAAATAGATTTGATCGCCCGCTCGATCTCGGGGCGCGTCATCTCGCCGGTTTCAATCTCCTTTATCACGCCATCCCGCTCGATGAAAACGTGTACGGGCAAGCCGTAGACGCCGTACTGGTCTTCCAACTCGCCGCTATCGACGACGATCGGATAGACGAGGCCGTACTTCTCGCGAAACTCGTTGGCGTCCGCCGCGTTCTCGAGCTCGTCGACGCCGATCACCAACAAGCCGTCCTTCGAAAATTCCTTCTGCAGCGCGTTGATCGTCGGTGCTTCCTCGTTGCACGGGGGGCACCAAGACGCGAAGAAATTCAAATACACCGGCTTCCCGCGCAACGAGGCTGAATTGAGCGTGCCGCCGGTCGACAGTGGATCGCTGAATCGCGGAGCGTTTTGGCCGACCTCGGCGATCGAGGAGGCGCCCGGAGGCGATCCCCCCCTCGTGCCCGTCCCGCGGCCGCAGCCCGCCAGGGCCGCCAGCAACGCAGCCACCGCAAGCAACGCAATCGGTCGACGCATCAATGCTCTCCTGTTGCTAGCCGTATGAAGGGAACGCGACCGCGTCTTGGTCTTCGTTCATCTGCTTGAGCAGCGCCGCAACGTCGTCATACTTGCGCTGCTCGCGGATGTAGCGCAGATTCCGTATGACGAGCTCGCGCCCGTATATCGTTTCGTGAAAATCGCGTAGCCACGTTTCGATCGTTCGCGAAGAGCCGTCAAACGTTGGGTTCGTGCCGATCGAAACCAGCGCCGGCCGATCGCAGCCGTCGTAGCGCGCGGTCGCAGCGTATATGCCGTCCCCGGGCAGCAGTTTGGATGGCGGGTCGAGATTGGCGGTCGGGAAGCCGAGGTCGTGCCCGCGACCGGCACCGAGCACCACGCGGCCTCGCAGTTCGTAACTGTGCCCTAGCAACCGGTCGGCATCATCGGTGCGGCCCTCGCCGACGAGCCTGCGAATCCGCGTGCTGGAGATGCGCTCCCCGTCCTCCGTTGTGTCGGCAACGCGCACGAGCGCTACTCCGCGTTCTGCGAAAAAGCGTGCCATGAGTGCGGTATCGCCCGCGCGCTCGTGCCCAAACCGAAAGTGCTCGCCGACGACGACGCCGCGCACGCCCAGATCCCCGATCAGGACGTCGCGTAAGAAATCTTCGGCGATCTGCGAGGCGACCGAGGCATCGAACGGTATGAGAAAGCATTCCTCGAACCCGTAGCGCGCGAAGAGATCGATGCGCTCCTCGCGAGTGCAGATGAGCGGCGGCTGGGAGTCCGGGCGCAAGTATGACGAGGGATGATTGGAAAAAGTGAGCACGCCCGCTCGCCACCCCGGCTTGCGCAGGCGCAACGTCTGCCGCGCGATATCTTGATGCCCGCGGTGCATGCCGTCGAAGAAGCCGATCGCCAAGACGAGCGGGTCGCCGGCATCGCGCTGGAGCGCGTGGCGAACGTTCACACGAACACCTTACGTGGAGCGAGCAACGCCCCGTGCATCTCGCCGATGCCGACCAGCGTGCGCGATTCGTCGCGCACGAAGACGTGCTTCGCGCCCGAACCGGCGGGCAGCGGCACGAAACGTCCGGCACGGAAATCCGCCGACCCGCGCAGGTCGAGCACGATGGTCGGAAACGGAATGATGTTCTCCGGGGGGATCAGCGCTTCCGATGGCCGGTCCGCGATCTCTTCGAGCGTCCAGCTCTCGCACAGCACGAACGGTCCCGACCCTTCGCGTACGAGCGCGCCCATATGCGCGGGCACGCCGATCGCCGTTCCGAGGTCTTCGCAGAGCGTCCGCACGTAGGTACCTTCACCGCACGCTACGCGCAGGCGCGCGACGGCACACGTGTTCGTCGCGGGATGGCGCTCGACCCCGAGCAGCGAGATCGCGTAGACGGTTACGGGCCTCGGCTTCCGATCGACCGTCTTGCCTTCTCGCGCCAGCTCGTAAAGCCGGCGCCCCTCGTGGTGGACCGCGCTATACATCGGCGGCGACTGCTCGATCCTCCCGATAAACCGCGGCAACGCATCGCACAGCCGGCGCTCCCAGTCCTCGGGAACGGGTCCGGTCCCCAGCGTCTGGCCAAGCGCGTCGCCGGTCGACGTCGAACGCCCGAGCACGATGGTGCAGACATACGCCTTCCGGCGATCCTCTAACAGTGCAATCAAGCGCGTGGCTTTGCCGACCGCAATCGGCAACACGCCCGCCGCCTGTGGATCGAGCGTCCCAAGATGCCCAACGGGGATCTTTCGGTCGCGCGCGTACACACAATAGATCCGTCGCAGGCGCGCCACCACATGCGCCGAGCTCGGGCCGGACGGCTTGAACACGTTGACGAACCCTAACACGATCCCCCGTTTACAACCCTTCGGCAACGAGCGCGCCGTCGACCGCTTTCAGCGCATCGGCAACCGAACCACGGAAGGTCAGGCCGGAAGCGCGAAAGTGTCCGCCGCCGCCCAAACGCGCGGCCGCCGACTGCACGTTGACGCGCCCGTTGCTGCGCAGGCTGACGCGCACCTCACCGTCAAACGCCTTGAAGAGCGCCGCGACCTCGACGTTCTCGACGGAACGCAGATGGTTCACGATCTCCTCCGTATCTTCACCGTCGGCACCGCAGCGCTCGAGCATCTCGTCATCGATGCAGACCCAGATGTAGCGGCCTTCGTGCGCGACCTGCGCCGCGTCGATGGCGCGCCCGAGCAACCGCATCGCCGGCCATCGTTTGTTCGCGA
>JAJXWN010000082.1 GCA_021781595.1 bacterium
TCGAGAAAGTGATCTATTTCGCGGCCTACGTTGTCATCGATCCGGGCAACACCAATCTGCAGAAGCGCGAAGTCTTGACCGAACAGAAGTTTCGCGAGGCCCGCGAGAAGTTCGGTAACGCCTTCAAGGCCGGTATGGGCGCCGAGGCGATCCGAGAGCTGCTTCGCGAGCTCAATCTCCGCAAGATTCAAAGCGATCTGCGCAGGGAGTTCAACGAGACCACTGGCCAGAAGCGGCTCAAGGCGATCAAGCGCCTCGAGGTCGTCGAAGCGTTCATAAACAGCGGGAACAAGCCGGAATGGATGATCCTCTCTGCCGTGCCGGTGATCGCGCCCGAACTGCGTCCGATGGTCCAGCTCGACGGCGGTCGCTTTGCGACCTCCGACCTGAACGATCTCTACCGCCGCGTCATCAACCGCAACAATCGTCTGCGGCGCCTCCTCGAACTATCGGCCCCCGACATCATCATCAAGAACGAGAAGCGCATGCTGCAGGAGGCGGTCGACGCGTTGATCGACAACGGCCGGCGCGGCCGTCCGGTGACCGGCCCGAATAACCGTCCCCTCAAGTCGCTCTCGGATATTCTCAAAGGCAAGCAGGGCCGCTTCCGCCAGAACCTGCTCGGAAAGCGCGTCGACTACTCGGGCCGCTCGGTCATCGTGGTCGGCCCCTCGTTAAAACTGCACCAGTGCGGCCTTCCCAAAGAGATGGCGCTCGAGCTCTTCAAACCGTTCGTGATGAAAAAGCTCGTCGACCGCGGCCAAGCGCACAATATCAAGAGTGCCAAACGCATGGTCGAGCGCGTGCGACCGGAAGTATGGGACGTGCTCGACGAGGTGATTCGCGAGCATCCGGTGTTGCTCAACCGGGCTCCGACGCTCCACCGCTTGGGCATCCAGGCCTTCGAACCGGTCCTGGTCGAGGGAAAGGCGATTCACTTGCATCCGCTGGTGTGCACGCCGTACAACGCGGACTTCGACGGCGACCAGATGGCCGTGCATCTTCCGCTGAGCGCCGGCGCGCAGGCGGAAGCCCGCATCCTCATGCTCTCGAGCAACAACATCCTGCTGCCCGCGTACGGCAACCCGGTCTCGATCCCAACGCAAGATATGGTCTTGGGTTTGTACTACATCACCTTCCAGCGTGACGAGTACAAAGGGCCGGCAAAGGCTACGGCGGTTGACGATTACGACGTCCAAACGATGGCGCGCCCGGGGGTCAACGGGCAGAAGAAGGACGGCGCGCAGCGTCTCAGGGCGTTCATGGATGCCAGCGAAGCGATCATGGCGTACGACACGCACAGAATCACGCTCCAAGAGTGGATCGACGTCCGCTGGAAGGGCGAGATGATCCGCACCACGGTGGGCCGCGTTACGTTCAACAACGCGTTTCCGGCCGGCTGGGATCATCCGTTCGTGAACCAGATCGTCGACAAGGGCGCGTTGAAGAATCTCATCACGACCTGCTACCGCAAATACGGCAATGCCGAGACGGCGAAATTCCTCGATGCCATCAAAGAGCTCGGTTTTCACTACGCGACGCTCTCGGGCACTACCGTGTCGATCAGCGATATCATCGTGCCGAGCCGCAAGTACGAGATTCTCGAAAAAGCGCAGAAGGAAGTCGACGATCTGCATCAGCTCTACGAGCAGGGCTTCATCTCCGAGGAAGAGCGTTACAACAAGACGATCGAGATCTGGTCGAAGTCCAGCGACGAAGTCACCTCCGCGATGCAGGAGGCGCAGAATCCGCTCAACCCCGTGTTTATGATGGCCACCTCCGGCGCGCGCGGTTCGATCGCTCAGGTCAAGCAGCTAGGAGGCATGCGCGGGCTCATGTCCGACCCCTCGGGCCGAATCCTCGAGATTCCGGTCAAGGCGTCTCTCAAAGAAGGCCTGACGGTTCTCGAGTACTTCATCTCTACACACGGCGCGCGCAAGGGCCTGGCCGATACGGCCCTGCGCACGGCAGACTCGGGGTATCTCACGCGCCGCCTCGTCGACGTCGCGCAGGACGTCATCATTCGGGAGGAAGACTGCGGAACGGCCAACGGCATCGTGGTGCGCGATATTGCGGCCGGTAAAGAGATCATCGAGCCGCTCGTCGACCGGATCGTCGGCCGGCGGGCCGCGGAGGAGATCCGCCTGGACGCCAAGCGCCCGACGACCAAGATCGTTGCGCGTGACGAAGAGATCGATGAAGAAAAGGCCAAGGCGATCATCGACGGGGGCATCAAGGAGGTCAAGATTCGTTCGGTGCTGACCTGTCGAGCCAAGTACGGCGTCTGTTCGATGTGCTACGGGCGCAATCTCGCCACCAGCAACAAAGTCGATATCGGCGAAGCCGTAGGCATCATCGCCGCACAGTCGATCGGCGAACCCGGCACGCAGTTGACGCTGCGAACCTTTCATACGGGCGGCGTGGCGACGGAAGACATCATCACCGGTCTGCCGCGTGTGGAAGAAATCTTCGAGGCGCGCAAACCGAAGGGTCAGGCCGTCATTACCGAGGTGCGCGGCACGATTAAGTTCGGAGACGAAAAGAACAAGCGCATCGTATTCGTGGTCGACGATACGGGGGAGCCGCACGAATACGACATCCCGCACGGCACGCACATGGCCGTTCGCGAGGGCGATAACGTCGAGCCCGGAGACCAGCTCAACGAGGGCTCGCTCAACCCGCACGACATCCTTCGCATCAAAGGTGAGACTGCGCTGCAGAACTATCTCGTTCAGGAAGTGCAGAAGGTCTATCGCTCGCAGGGTGTCGATATCAACGACAAGCATATCGAGGTCATCGTGCGTTCGATGCTTCGTAAAGTGAAGATCGTCGATGGCGGCGACACGCAGATGTTGCCGGCTCAGTTGGTCGAGGCGGCGAACTTCCACGAGCAAAACGAGAAGATCCGCGGCGATGGAAAACGCGCGACGGCGAATCCGGTCTTGCTCGGCGTCACCAAGGCGTCGCTCGCGACGGAGTCGTTCCTGTCGGCCGCCTCCTTCCAAGAGACGACACGCGTTCTCACCGACGCTGCGATCAAGGGCAAGCACGATCCCCTGCTCGGTTTGAAGGAAAACGTGATCATCGGCAAGCTGATCCCAGCCGGAACGGGGATGTCTCGGTACCGCAACATCCAGATCGAGCCGGAGGGTCAAGACCTCGATGCGGAGGGGCGGCCGCGCAGCCAGTTTGCCTTCGCCGGCGAGTTCGACGGAATGTCGGCCGACGAAGCCGCACTAGCAGAAGTGATGGGCCAGAATGGCGAGGGCATGCAGAAACTCGTCGGTGGTTACGACCGTGCGCGCGAGCCTGCGACGGTTCACTACGAAGGCGAATACGAAGATCACCTCAACGTCCACGCCCCCGCTAAGAAGACGCAGTACGACCGGATGGTCAAGGGCATCAACCCCGAGGATCTGTAATACCGTCGTTACGGCCGCCGTAAAGTTCGGGCGCAGCGCAGGAAGATCGCGGTCGTGACGAGCGCATCGGCTAGCGCCCGGTGCGCGCCGAGGCCTGCGATGAGCGGGTCGTCGTCAAGCCGAAGGTAGTAGCGGAGGGTCTGATTCTTGTGGTTGGGTGCGAGTGGAAAGGCGCGCCGCGCTAGCTGCAGCGAACAGAGGGATGGGCGGGCGGCGGCGAGCGCAGGCAGGAAGCCGAGGTCGAACGATGCGTTGTGCGCCACGACGACGCTTTCACTGCAGAGGCCGAGCAGGTGCGCCTCTACATGCTCGAAGGCGGGGGCATTGACGACGTCCTCATCGTAGATCCCGTGAATGGCGCTGGCTTGGGGCGGGATGGGCCGCTGTGGGTTGACGAGCGAGCTCCAGGTGCCGACGATATCACCGTCGTGAATCTGTACGCAGGCAACCTCGACTACTCGATCCACCGCCGGATTGAAGCCAGTCGTCTCGACGTCGATCACGGCATAGCTGCGGCGCAAGTCGATGAAGCCTAGGAAGCCCTCGGAGTTACGCATGTTTCCGTCCGTGGGGCGCCTCTTGCCCGAATACTTCGTTGCTCATCAGTCACGAAGGTACGGCGCAGCGCGCGGTATCTAGGCGGAGCGCGCGGGAGCGGGCAGGCGTAACCTGTTAAGCATCGCCTGCGACGGCACGCGTACCCGGTCGACCAGCCTCAACGCTGCCAGCATTCTGATGTTCCACCACGTGAGATCGAGCTCCCACCACGCGATGCCGTGGCGCGCGGAGAACGGGAAGGCGTGGTGGTTGTTATGCCAGCCTTCGCCGAACGAGACCAACGCGACCCACCAGGAGTTGGTCGAGCGGTCGGTCGTGCGATAGGTGCGATAGCCGGTGTGGTGCGCGGCGCTGTTCACAAGCCAGGTGGTGTGGAATGTGAAGACCAGGCGGGCGAAGATGCCCCAGACCAGCCACGACCAGCCGCCGATCGCGAAGAGCGCGACAGCGAGCGCGATCTGCAGCGGGACGTTTGCGTACGGCAGCGCGCGGTAAAACGGGTCGGCGTGCAAATCCGGACAGTAACGCTCCCGTTCGGCGCTGGCCGGCGCGTACTTGTTGGCTCTGAAAAGCCATCCGAGATGCGCCCAGGAAAGGCCGCGCCGGACCGTATGCGGATCGCCCTGCCGATCGGAGTGCGCGTGATGGATGCGATGCGTCGCGACCCACGAAATCGGATCGCCCTGCAGTGCGAGCATCCCAAGGATTGCGGTTGCGTACTCGATCGGTCTGATCATCCTGAGGCTGCGGTGCGTGAGCGTTCGGTGGTAGTTAAGCGTTACGCCGAGCGCGCCCGTTGCGTAGGCGAGGATGCCCGCTACTGCAAGGCCCGACCACGAAAAGAATCCCGGCCACAGCGCCAGCAGCGCACCAAGGTGGATGCCGAGTAGCCCGAGACCGTTGGGCCAGTTGGGTCGAGAAACGTTCATGGCACGTGGTTCCGGGTACGCGGGGAAACTCCGCTTGACACGCGCGAGACGTTATGCCGAGTGCTTGGCGGGCTGCAGCGCGAAGGCGACGCGCCCGATCCTGGCTAATGGGCTAGCATGGGCCGACTCCGGAGACTTCTTGCAGTAACCGTTGCCGCGGTCTTTGCGTGTGCGGCGGGAGCCGTTGCGCGCGATCGCGCGCCCTCGCCGCTTGCGCAACTGCGCTGGCGCAGCATCGGACCGGCAGTCTCCGGCGGTCGGCTCGGAGCGGTAGCCGGGACCAACCGCGATCCGCATCTCTACTACGCCGGCGCTGCCGGTGGCGGCGTTTGGAAGAGCACGAACGCGGGGCAGACGTGGTCGCCCGTATTCGGTGCAGAAGACAACGCATCGATCGGCGCGATTGCGATCGATCCGCAGAATACGAACGTCGTTTGGGTCGGCACCGGCGAAGCCGCGCCGCGTAACGACGTGATCGAGGGCGATGGCGTCTATCTCACGCGCGACGGCGGGAAGACGTGGCGACACGTCCTGGCGTTGCCCGATACGCTCATCTCGAAGATTCTGATCGACCCCGTCGATCCGCAGCGGATCCTGGTCGGCGTCCTGGGCGATCCGTTTGCGGCGAGCCCGCAGCGCGGCGTCTACCGCACGACCGATGGCGGAAAGACGTGGCGCAAGACGCTCTATCTCGCTCCTGATACCGGTGTCTCCGATATGGCGGATGCGGCGAAGGCACCTGGGGTCGTCTACGCCGGGCTGTGGGAGTTTCGGCGTACGGGATGGAGCCTGCAGAGCGGCGGACCACACGACGGCCTGTACGAGTCGACCGATTTTGGCGGCACGTGGACCAAACTCGCCGGCCACGGCTTGCCGAGCGGCGCAGAGGGGCGCATCGGCATCGCCGTCGCACCGTCGAACCCCAAACGCGTCTACGCGCTGATCCAATCCAAAGAAGGTTTGCTGTGGCGCAGCGACGACGCGGCCGCGAGTTGGCGAATGGTGAGCGACGACACCCTCATCGACGAGCGGCCGTTCTATTATTCGCACATCTTCGTCGATCCAACCGACGAAAATCGCCTGTGGGCGCTCTCGGTCCACAACACCGTCAGCACCGACGGCGGAGAGACGTTCCGTATCACGGCGCGCGGAGTGCATGGCGACAACCACTCGATGTGGATCGCCAGCGGCGGCAAGCGCATCATCGAGGGGAACGACGGCGGGATTGCGTTTTCGTACGACGGCGGTACGACCTGGACGTGGGACAACGCGCTGCCGATCTCGCAGCTCTACCACGTCGGCTACGATCGCCGCAATCCCTATCGCGTCTGCGCACCGCTGCAGGACAACGGCGTGTGGTGCGCGCCGTCCAACCCGCTCGATCCGCGCGGCGTCTCGTCGAGCCAGTGGCGGTACGTAGGCGGGGGCGATGGAACGTGGGCCCTTCCCGACCCGCTCGATCCGCATCTGATCTGGACCTCAAGCGCCGGCGGCAACTATCAAGCCGATATCGCCATCATGGATACGCGCACCGATTCGGTGCGATCGATCCCGCCGTACATGCGCGATCAAAATGCCGTCAGCCCGAAACTCTTGCGATACCGTTTCAATTGGGAGGCGCCGATCGCGTTCGATCCGTTCGATCCGCACGTTGCTTACTACGGCGGCAACGTGCTCTTTGCGACGAGCGATCGCGGCTCGCACTGGCGCGTGCTCGGCCCGGACCTCACGCGCAACGACCGGGCGCATCAGGTGGTAACGGGCGGCATTACGCTGGACGGAACCGGTGCTGAGACCTCCGATACGATTCTCTATATCGCACCGTCCGGTGTAAGGCGTGGCGAGATCTGGATTGGGACGGACGATGGCTTGGTGCAGATCACGCGCGACGGCGGCAAGCATTGGAAGAACGTCACGCCGCCGGGCCTCGAGCCGTGGGGCCGTTTTGCGAGCCTTTCGGCATCCCCTCAAGATGCGGGCACGCTCTACGCGGCCTACGATCGTCATATGGCCGGCGATTTTGCGCCTCACCTGTACGTTACGCACGACTTCGGCCGCCGTTGGCGTTCGATCGCGCACGGTCTGCCGGCCGGGCAGCCCGTGCGCAGCGTACGCGTCGATCCTCGCAGCCCGAGCGTGATCTATGCGGGGCTCGAAGAGAGTCTCTGGGTTTCGCTCGACGGCGGCACGCACTGGCAGAGTTTCAATCAAAACCTGCCCGTGGCGTCGATTCGCGATATTCGCGTGCAGCCCGATACGCACGACCTCATTCTCGCCACACATGGTCGGGGCGTCTGGATACTGGACGACGCGGCGCCCGTCGCGTACCTCGCTCATCTGCTCGCCACGCTGTCAAGCGGCGCGATCGCCCGGAGCGTGCCCACGCTTTTCCCCGTGCGCCCCGCTTACGAATGGAACGAGCACTCGTACTGGAATACCCGTAGCGATGGACAAGGACCGCCTTACGGAGCGATCGTGACGTTTTGGCTCAACCGGCCGGCCGCTCGCGCTACGGCCGATGTGCGCGACGCCTCCGGCCGGATCGTCTGGATCGCTCCCCGCGTGACCGGGCAAGCCGGTATGAACCGCTTCGTATGGAATCTGCGCTCGACGAAACCGCGGGCCTGGAAGTTTGCGCCGGCCTGGAACAACTATTACGATGCCGGTCCGCCGGTCTTGCCGGGGACCTATACGGTAGAAATCCGTGCCGGTGCCCTGACGCTACGAGCTCCGGTGATCGTGAAACAGGATCCGCGGACGCGTTGGACGGCGGCGCAGCTGAAGGCCCGCTATATGATGGAGCGCGAGCTCTACGGCGACTACGCGCGCGTGGACCGGGCCCTGAACTTGCTCGGCACCGTCGTGCGCGAAGCGCCGTTGCGCGTGCGAGCGCTGCGGCGTCCGCGAGACGGGTCGACGGCCCTCGCGGTGGCGCAAGCGGCCGCCGCGGCGAAGGTGCTCATGGCTTCGATCACGTCCAATCCGCGCAACGATCAGGACAACGACTTCTTGCAGGATATGCTGCGCGAGCGCTTGCAGACGCAAATCGATGCATCCGGCGGTACGTTCGCGCCTCCCACGCAACCCGAAGCGCGGGAGACCGCGGTCCTGCATGCGCTCGCGGACGAGTGCGTCGACGCGGTTCGCCGTTTTACCGAGGGCGGTCTTAGATCCGTGGATGCGCGATTGCGCGCGGCCAAACTTCCGCCGCTGACACACCTGACGGGCAAGCCGGCGATCCATAAGCCGAATGGTTGAGATTTTCCGGCGGTACCGCGTGCATCCGGCGCAGGCGCGAGCCTTCGAGCACGCATACGGCTCGACCGGCCCGTGGGCGGCACTCTTCGGCCGGCACGGCGGCTTCCGCCGCGTTCGCCTCTTCCGCCACCGCGAAGACCCGCTGGTCTACGTGACGATCGGCGTGTGGGAGAGTCAGGCAGATTGGGACGATTTCCGCGGGCGCTTCGGTGAGGAGTCTGCCGAACTGGACCGCCGGCTCGGGATGCTCAAGCTCGAGGAGCATCTACTCGGATTTTACGAGGGTCCCGACGAGTACCGGCCCCCGCTCGACACGCTGGCCTAGGAGGAATACCCTCCCCCATTTGGGTAAGGTTTACAGGTGATTCGGCCGGTAGCGGCCGATGGACGGGTCGAGACGGGCGGCGTCTTCACCCCGATCCGCCGGCCACGCATCCTGGAGCGTATTGCGGCCGCTGCAGTGCAGCGAGTCGTATTGATCGTTGCACCTGCAGGTTACGGCAAATCGGTCGCGTTGCGGCAGTACCTCGAGATCGGA